>JADGNP010000369.1 GCA_017883425.1 Candidatus Sulfotelmatobacter sp.
GAAGCCACCCTCAGGCTACCCTGAGGCTACCCCGAGGCTACCCCGAGGCTACCCCGAGGCTACCCCGAGGCTACCCCGGGGCTGCGGCTGGGCTCACGTGCAAGGGACGGGTCAGACCGGAGATTGGCGTGCGGCACGAAATCCGCAGTATCGGACTACCGCGCACCCCGAGACAAGCATCGGTGGGGCGGATCACCTGAGCGAATCTACGGTTTAACGCCTTGTTCGCACAGGAGGTTTACTTCGTCGCCGAGTCCGCGGACCGATCACCCTTCACATCATTCACTGTCGCCTCCGGCCAGCCGTCCGCATTCCAACGCAGCGGCATTATTGCCAGGGTGGCTTTTCCATCCATTCGAAGGTCGCCCTCGAAGTCCGACGTGAACCAATCCTTTCCTTGCGCGTTCAATGTCCCCGCATGTCCCGGGCCGATCAACGGACCGTTGGTCGTTGCCAGAAAGAGACTGCCGCCGCTGCGCAGCATGTCCACACCGGCCTTGTCCAGGTAAGGCCCGGTCACAGCTTCGCTCCGCCCGATGCGAATGTTGTAAGTGCTCTTAGGACCCTGACAACAGCTACCCCAGTTCACAAACAGATAATAATAGTCGCCATGCCGGCACAGATACGAAGCTTCGATTGACTCATTGTGAGCGATGGAGAACAGCTTCGAATCCGTGGCCATTCGTTTGCCCGTCTGCGGATCCAGTTGAATCAGTTTGATGCCGGTCCAATAGGAGCCGAAGGTCATCCACAGGCTTCCGTCGCGGTCGTGAAATGCGGCCGGGTCAATGGCATTGTAACCGTCGCCGTCCTGCGTCCGCACTACGAACCCTTGATCGGTCCAGAGATAGGCCGGATCGTCCGGGTCCAAAGTGGGATTGGTTGCAAGCCCGATGGCCGAGGTCATTTTCCCAAACGACGAAACCGAGTAATAAAGGAGATACCGGTCACCCAGCTTGATGATGTCGGGAGCCCAATATTGCAAGTTGCGGTTTTCTGGAACGACCTTGGCAATCCATTCCGGTGCAGCTTTGAATACGGCCGGCCCGCGTTCCCATTTCACCAGGTCCCTGGAACGATACGAAGGCACTCCCCGGCCCGTGTAGAAGACCCAGTATTCATCTTTGCATTTCGCGATGCTGGAAGGATCCCGTGTGGTAATGCCGCGACTTGCCGATTGTTCCAGCGGCAGGACGGAAATGGGCTTTTGCGAGCCCGGTTTGGCTGCATCAGCTTGCGACTGCGCTGCGATTGAACAGGACAACGCTCCCATCAACGTGGCACCCAGCAGCAAGCGCTGGCCGAGAGGGCAACTTATTTTGGGCTTCATCCACGCCAGTATGGAGCGGATTCCATCGGGATTCAAGGTAGCAATAAGCAGCCAGATTCGCTCTCAGATTCAAATTCAGCGGCCAGTGCAGAATTTAGACCCATAGCGACCCGTTTCCGCCTCAATCTGTTGTATGCCGGCCGAGCTGCTCAACGAGTTGCGCAGATTCACCCTGTGTTCCAACACAGGCCAAAAACCTAATTCGGTCGTCGTGTGGCCGACCACTTCGTCGCGGCTATAAGCGAGCGGTCACCGCGCCGATTGCAAATAGGCGCCGCAACTTTCCCGCACGACGAGACGCGGCGTGACCATCAAATTGCGCGGCGGGAGCGTGGGATCCGCCAGCCGTTCACGCAAGGCGTTAAACGCCGTGATCGCGATGTCGCGACAGGGTTGATCCATGGTGGTCAAGGGGATGGTGAGCAGGCTCGCGTAAGGGATGTTGTCGAAGCCAACCAACCGAAGATCCACGGGCACGCGGATGCCGAGCCGATTCAGGGTCTGCAAAAGCTGCGCGGCAATATGGTCGCTGGCGCAAAAGACGGCATCGAGTTGGCTCCCCCGGCTGAAGGTCCTCACGAACTTCAGATCCGTCGGATCCCCAACGTGGACGAAAGACCGCGGAGACTCAAGACCGTGAACCCGCATCGCCGTGAGAGCCCCGGCGATCCGGGCATCTACCGTCGAGGCCGTGAGCGGGCGCATGACATAGGCCAGACGCCGCAATCCCAGCTTGATGAGGTGCTCGGCGAGCAAGTAGCCGCCCGCGAAGTTATCGATCCCCACCAGATCATAGGCGCTGCGGTTCGGAAAGGCGCCGAGGTCACGGTCGATGAGGACCACCGGAATGCCGGCCTGACGCAGGCGTTCGGTGATGCGCCGATTGGCATCTTCGCGGTCGGTCTGATGCTCGAACGGGACAAAGAAGACGCCGCGAACACCACTCTCAATGAACCGTCCGCAAAGCGCTTCCGCCTCTGGCACGGTCATGCGCGCTTCACTCACGGGGGATACCATGACGCCGGGCCAGAAGTCAAAATCAAAGCCGCGCGCCAGACTGGCGAGTTCCCCGAGGATGGGGACGAAGATCTCCGTATGGCGCAAATAGGGCACGATCATGCCAAGTTGAGGCAGCGAGGACGGCTGCCCGGGCTTGCGCCCGTTCCCGGGGGAAACATAGGTGCCCGAGCCGGCACGGCGTTCAATCAAGCCCTGCGCCTGCAGGCCCCGGAGCGCCTGCCCGATGGTGGGTCGGGCAACACCAAAGCGCTTCACCAACTGCACCTCGCTGGGCAAACGTCCGGTCCGTCCGTATTTCCCCGCGAGGATTTCCGTGGCGAGCTGGCTCGTGATGGCCTGATGTTTCGGGGCGCTTTTCATCTGCAAATCAGTATAGGCAGATTATCAGGCGGACTTTACTACTTCCTCAAAAGCTGTCCATTCCGATATTGCCTCTGCGCGCGGGGTTGGGGTTCATTCTCACCATGAAATCACTTCGGCATACCGATCCTGGGGACAGGGGCTCCGAAGCCGGCCCGGTCAACATCAACGCGGCGCTGCTCGGCGCCACGATGGTGGGAGCGTTAGGCGGTTTGCTCTTTGGATTCGACACCGCGGTGATTTCCGGCTGCCAGGAAGCCCTCGTGAAGCTGTTCTCTCTCACCCGGGGCGAGCAGGGTTTCATGACCGCTTCCGCCATGATTGGCGCGACGGTCGGCTCGCTGGCCGCAGCAAAACCGGGCGACCGCTTTGGCCGGCGGGATTGTCTAAAGATCGTCGCTGCATTCTATTTGCTCTGCGCCATCGGCTGTGCCTCAGCCTCGTCGCTCTGGATGATTGTCACCGCGCGCATGCTCGGCGGCCTCGCCGTCGGGGCGAGTTCGGTCCTGGGGCCGATGTATCTCGCCGAAATCGCGCCGACGTCCTGGCGCGGCCGCCTCGTTGCCTGCTTCCAAGTCAACATTGTGATCGGCGTGTTGGTCGCCTATGGCTCAAATTATGTCCTCGGATCGATGAACCTCGGAGCGGGCGAATGGCGGTGGAAGCTGGGGGTCCAGGCGGGGCCTGCCTTTGCTTTCCTCGTCCTGTTGTTCTTTATCCCCCGCAGTCCGCGCTGGCTCATGATGAAGGGTAAGAGCGAGGAGGCGGCTGCGGTCCTCGAAAGAATCGGCGTAGCCGATGTGGCCGGTCAAATCGCCGTGATCCAAAAGTCTTTGCGCGAAGAGGAAACCGCCGGGGCTCAGGCGCTCTTCGTCAAGTCTCACGCCCGGCTGGTATTTCTGGCCATCGCCGTGGCGATGTTCAACCAACTCGGCGGCATCAACGCTCTCTGGTATTACGCCGATCAGATCTTCGCGATGGCTGGATTCGACAAAAACGCGAGCGCCATGCAGTCCGTCATCCTAGGCACGGTCAATCTGATAGCGACCTTGTTCGGCATGGCCATCATCGATAAAGTCGGTCGCAAGCCGCTGCTGATCTGGGGCACGGTCGGCGGCGGACTCAGCCTGGCGATGGTGACCTGGATCTTTAATTCCAACGTCCACGCCAACTGGCTCGTCTGGCTGCTCGCCGGCATGGTGATTTGCCACGCGTTCGGCCAGGGCGCCGTCATCTGGGTATTCATTAGCGAGATTTTCCCCACCTCCGTCCGCAGCAAGGGGCAGACCTTAGGCAGCTTCACCCATTGGTTTATGGCCATGCTCATTTCCTGGAGCTTCCCGCTTGTGGCCGGGAAACTGGGGCAGCCCAACGCCGGGCTGCCGTTTGCCTTCTTTGCCGCCATGATGGTCGTGCAGGTGGTGGTCGTTGGAGCGTTCTTCCCGGAAACCAAACAAGTGGCGTTGGAAGACATGAGCCGGAGACTCAAAACCAGATGAACCTCAGGACCTCCTGGCAAACGGTAGCTGCCCGCATAGTGCCGGGCCATCGAGTCGCTTCGGGATTGAATAGGGACCCGCGTTTTCCCGGCGGCACTTTGCGCATGCAGGCGCCGTTCTTTCTGGCCGTGGGATTCGACCTGGGAGCGTATCACGGCGCAACGCTCAACGTGAGCATTGCACCGTATCGCTATCGCGTGGTGAAGGCGCCAACCACCTTCCGCAAAGTGAAATGGCATCCCACTGAGCCACCGGAAGACTTTTCCTTCTTCGATGTCCAGCTCCTCCGCCAGAACAGGCCGCCCATCGCTGGCAAGATTTACTTTCCGCATCCTGACACCAAGCCGGCGCACTTCCAGATGCCTGACGTCCTGGAATTGCTTCTGCCGTTCGTGGAAGGTCTGAAATACGGCGATGAAATCGAACTCAGCATCCCGGCCGAGCAAATGATCATCGAGGATGCGAATACCTGAGGTTCCCATGAAGTTTTCCCGAGGCAACTACACGAAGTTCTCCACCGTCATTGCAACCGTCCTTTTGGCGATGCCCCCTGAGTCGGCTCCCTGCCAATCGGCGGCTGACCTTTTTCGGATCACCGATGGCGTGACGCGGAATCAAATGAACTTCCATCAAGTGTCCGTGCCCATCGGAGGCGAGCACGTGTTGGCGGACCTGACTGGACCAGGCAAGGTAACCTACTTTTACATCACGGATGACAGCACAGGAAAATGGTATCCCGGGCTCGTGTTGAAGGTATTCTGGGACGAGGCGCCAGATCCCAGCATCTGCGTGCCGCTCGCGGACTTCTTCGGCGCGGTCGGCGGCCGGACGGTCGATTATCAATCGGTCGTGATGCAGGTCAATCATGCCTGCTTCATGTGCTATCTCCCGATGCCCTTCGCCAAAAGAGCTCGCTTCGTTTTGGCCAACGATGGGGATCGGGATTACTCACGGAAGGTAGCCTATGGGGTCGATTACGAGCGTAACGCCGCCTACGCCACGGAGAAAAGCCGGCTGCACTGCGAGTGGCGGCGCAGCAATCCCGTGGTGAATGGCCTCCACACAATCCTGGAGGCGCGAGGCCGTGGGCACTATGTGGGCAGCATTTTGCAGGTGGTTTCCAAATCCCAGAGAGTCTGGTTCGGCGAAGGCGACACGATCTTTCATCTGGATAGGAAAACCGCCGGCCACACACCCGGAACGGAAGACGAGTATGGCTCGTGCTGGGAAGACGCGAACTGGAGGACCTTCTCGTCGCTCTATTGCGGCCATCCCCTGAATGAAAATGGCGTGAATCGGATGTATCGCTGGTATGTAGCCAACCCCGTTCGCTTCCAAGAGGCGCTGAAAGTTGAGATCCAGAATCAGCACGACAATGGCACCCCGACCACCACAGACGCGGATGACTATACGAGCCTGGCCTTTTGGTATCAAGAAGGACCGCGCAAGGTGGCTGCCCTGCCCACCTTCAAGGAACGAACCGCGACCAGTTTTGCCGACCGGAAGTAGTCATTAGCGACTGGGAAGTATCAAAAGTGAGGACCGACACCGGCCCGGACAGTACGGGGTGCG
>JADGNP010000370.1 GCA_017883425.1 Candidatus Sulfotelmatobacter sp.
GAAACTCTTTGATTCTGGGTGGCGCAGCGGAGTTTGGGTGGCGCAGCGCTTCTAGCGCTGTGATACAAGCGCAATATTGCAGTGGGCTTTAGCCCCTGAGGGTTCTGATCACCGGGAAAAAACATTATGAATATCGGAAGGTCCACCGTCACCCTCGCCCTGCTGTCCCTCCTTTCTTGCCTAAGCCTGGCGCAAACTCAGAAACCCATCCTCGGCTTCACCCCCTCCTCGGCCGCTCGCCAAACCGAGATCGAAACCAAGTTCAAATCCATCCCCTCCCCCGACGAAGAACGCCGCCAGCATCGCATCTTCACCTCCGAGCCCCACCTCGCCGGATCGAAGCGCAACAACGAACTGGCCGACTACATCGCAGCCGAATGGCGCAAACAGGGACTGGAAGATGTCATCATCCGCCGCTACGACGTCTACGGCACGAATCCAAAGACCGCCTCGCTCGAAATGATCGCGCCCACACACTATCAGGCCACGCTGCGCGAAGCCGCCCTCGACGCCGATCCCGATTCGAAAAATCCCGCCATCAGCGGCGCCTGGAGCGGCATGTCGATCTCCGGCGAAGTCACGGCGCCCGTGGTCTACGCGCACAGCGGCAACCCGGAAGACTACGACCTGCTGCGAAAGAACGGAATCAGCGTCAAGGGCAAGATCGTTCTCGTGCGCTATTCCAACCCTTACAGCTACCGCGGATTCAAAGCGCTCACCGCGCAGCGCGAGGGTGCGGCGGCGATCCTCATCTACAGCGATCCCGCCGAAGACGGATACAAAAAGGGCAAAGTCGGTCCCGACGGCCCCTGGGGCCCCGAGTATCACATCCAGCGCGGCGCCATCACCTACGACTTCATAGTCCCCGGCGATCCCCTCACGCCGGGATGGGCCTCGGTCCCGGGCGCAAAACGCATTCCCATTGAGGACGCGACGTCGGCGCCGAAGATCATGGCATTGCCACTCTCCTGGCACGACGCCAAGCCCTTGCTCGAAAACCTGGACGGACCGCTCGCTCCAGCAGATTGGCAAGGCGGCCTGCCGATCCAGTATCACCTCGGCGGCGAGCGTGTGAAGGTTCACCTGAAAATCGAGATGGACAACGGCACCCAGCCCTACTACGTGGTCGAAGGCCGGATCCGCGGCGCGGAATTGCCCGACGAATGGATCGTGCTCGGCAACCATCGCGATGCCTGGGTCTTCGGCGGCGTGGATCCCTCAAGCGGCACCGCGTCAATGATGGAGCTCACGCGCGCCCTGGGCAAACTGGCGAAGGAAGGCATGCGCCCCCGCCGCACGCTCGTGGTCTGCAGTTGGGACGGCGAAGAAGTCGGACTCACCGGTTCCACCGAATGGGGAGAGCAGTTCGCCGACCAACTGCGCAGCAAAGCGGTCGCCTATCTCAACGTCGACGAGGCCACCTCAGGACCGAACTTCCACGGCCAAGCCGTCGCTTCCCTTTCGCCCATGCTGGTGGAAACCAGCCGCTCGCTGCAGGATCCTTCCGGCAAAAGTCTTTATGACGCGTGGAAGGCTACGGTGGTTCGTGAAAAGCAGGAAGCCAAACAGCCCGCTGAAGTCACCGACGCAAATCTGGCCGACACGCGCATCGGCAGCGGCTCCGACCACACCGTCTTTCTCAATTTCGTCGGTATGCCAATCATCGGTCTGCAGTTCGATGGAGACTACGGCGTCTACCATTCCGCCTACGACGACTTCTACTGGATGAACCACTTCGGCGACCCCGGCTATCGCTACCACACGCTCATGTCGCAACTCTGGGGTGTGACCGCGTTGCGCCTGGCCAACGCCGACCTGCTCCCCTTCGATTTCGCCAGCTATGCCAGCAACGTTCGCCAGTTCGTGGATGAACTCACAAAGGGCAGGGACATGAGCAAGCTTGATCTGGCAGGAGTGCAAAAAGAAATCGACACCTTCGACGCCGCCGGCAAGCGCCTGAACGAGTCACTCAACCGCAAACTGGCATCGGGCCTAATCGATCCCAAGCTCGCGCTCACTCTGAACCACGGCATGATGCAGGTCGAACGCAACTGGCTGAATCCTGATGGCATCCCCGGCCGCCCCTGGTTCAAACACATCCTCTACGGCGCCCGCTTCACCTACGCCCACCTCGAATTGCCGGGACTAACCGAAGCAGTCGAAGCGCAAGATTGGCCGACGGCGAAGCAGCAAGCAGAAATCCTGCAGCGCGCCCTCGCGAACAACACCAAACTGGTCAACGAACTGAACGCCAACCTGCGGAACCCCTGACGCCTTACTCGCCGGGGGCCCATTCCCTGAAGACCGGCTGGACTCTTACTTGGCGGACCTGATAGCGAAACCCGAATGAAACCCGAGAACTGAATCCTATTCCATCTCCACCTGCCACAACGGCTCCCCGCCCAGCGAGTGGTAGAACCCCCATCCCGCCAGCGCCACCACGCTGAGCAGCGCAAAGATCGAGGTGGTCATGTACCACGCCGAGAAGTCGCTGGAGAACGGTACGTTCGCCATCAGATTGATGGTGAAGATCGCGCACGCCAGGGGCACCAGCCCGAAGCGCAGGACGATCAGCACGGCAATGGCATAGACAAGAATCTGCGCGGGAATCTCCACCGCCATATAAGTACTGCTCAGCCCGCGCGGCAGGGCGAAGATCGCGACAAAAACGATGGCTGCAATCCACTCCTTGCGCAGCAGAACCTTCAGCCCGAACAGCACAAAGAAGAAGATCAGCGTGGTCTGAATCGACTGCGGCCATTGCTGCAACCATGCGCCCAACGCCTCGCGTCCTCCCATCAGGGCATCGGTCGAGAAGAGCCCGGGCGAAGCCCCCATCCGCATCATGGGGATGTAGCGAATCTGAAAAACGAGAATCCACACCACCCCCAGAACCACGCCGAATAGAATATCCCTCCCTACCAGCGGATCGCGCGCTTGCCCCGACAGCAGCCGGCTCCAGGAGATGATGGTCTGTGGCCAGTGACGCCTTACCCATGGTTCCACCGCCAGGTACAACAGCCAGGTCACCCCCGAAACGAACAGCCCGGTGCTGACCGCAATAATGAAAAGGCCGAAGGTGCCCCCGAAGGTCGCGAAGTGGCTGCGGCACAGCCACAAGCCCATCTCCAGAATAAACATCGCCGCCGCCAGGCGGAATGCCCCTTCCCGGTCCCCTCGCCCCTGGCGGTAGTTCCGCCGCGCGAGAAAGACCGAGCCCACCAGTAACGAACCAAATACGAGAAACCCGACAATCCTGCTCAGGCGCTGACCTAAAGACTCCTTCTCCGTGCTCTTCATGCGTTCGGGTTTGCTCCAGTCGCCGATCAGCGAAAAAAAGACTGGCTTGCCATGAAACGCCGCCGCTTCCACGCGCAGCGAACGCGTCGTCCCCGGCCAGGTCCCGGTCCACGCCATGCGTGCGTCGGATTCGGCCAGCGATGTCCAGGTGGGTTGAGCCGCCTGAAGCTTGGATGGATCCAGCCCGGCCGCGGTGAAAAGTATGTTCCAGTCGAACGATGCGGCTGGCGTGGTGGCGTTTTCTTTTTCTTCGCGTTTTTGCGGCGGGATCGCCTGGAAATACGTCAAGCGCCCCTGCGGATCGAGTTCCACGTTGATCATGCCCGAGAGCACCGTGGGCGGATCGGCTCTGGTTACAATTCCCGGCGTCAACTGTTGGTCACGGAAGTTGCTCGCCACCAGGGAGTCGGGGCTTTGCCGGTACCAGTACTGCAGCAGGGAAGGCCGCGCGCCGAGCACTGCATCCCAGTGTGGCGGCTTGTCGTTTTTCTCCACGTAGTCCTGGAAGTCGCCGTTATAGTCGAGGTCGAAGGCGCTGTCGGTGGGGCGGCCCTCATATCCTAGCCGGGTGATGATTTCGCGGGACTTCTGAGTCAGAACCTCTGGGGTCAACTCCAGCCTCATCTTCTCCAGCGCGCTGTAGTGAACGCTGAAATAGAAGGAGAAGGTCAAGCCCAGCAGCACGGCGGCGAGGCAGGCGACGGCGGTTCGCGGGCGCAAGCCGGCCGTCTCTCCGGAGGCCGCTACCAGTTGCGGCGATGGAGTTTCTCCGGCGGCCAGTGCTGCGGCCAGGGGATCGCCGCCCGGCAACGCCGCCGCCACCGCTAGAGCCGTGGCCGGACGCGCCGAGGGCTCGGCCTCCAGGCAGCGCAGAATTACCTTCTCCACAATGGGATCAAGATCCTTCAGCATCGATGACGGCCGGCTGGGCGTGCGGTCTGCGTGTCCCCCCACAAGTTTCGCCGGCGATTCCGCGAAGGCTCTCTTACCCGTGAATACTTCATACAGCACCAGCCCGAGCGCATAGATGTCGCTGCGCGTCGTCACTTCTTTCCCCGCCAGTTGTTCCGGCGCCATATAGGCGGGAGTTCCGCTGCGGATTTCGTTGCCGCGGATGTCGTCGGCCACGCCGGCCAGTCCGAAGTCTGTGATCACGACCTGCCCCCGCCCATCCAGCATGATGTTGGCGGGTTTCAAGTCGCGATGCAGGACGCCCTTAGTGTGGGCCGCGGCCAGTCCCGCGCAAAGCTGCCGCGCGATGTCCAGCGCTTTATCGGGCGGAAGCCTCCCGATGCGCCGCAGCAGGGACGCCAGGTCTTCGCCATCGACATACTCCATGGTGAAGAACGTCTGCCCCTCCACATCGCCTACGTCGTACACGCGGCAAACATTGGGATGGGAAACCCGCCGTGCAATCCGAACTTCGTTGCGAAAGCGATCGAGCAGTCCCTCGTCGCGGGCGGCTTCGTCCGGCAGAAACTTCAGGGCGACCGCCTGCCCGAGCGTCAGATCATCGGCGCGGTAGACCTCACCCATCCCGCCTTTACCCAGCAGGGCGACGATGCGATAGCGTGACGCCAACAGTCGCCCGGGAAGAAATCGCCCTTCGTTCAGCAAGTACTCCGCGGAACTGGAAGGCCGAGACGATGACCTCGACGCCGGCCGCGGAGGCA
Source organism: Candidatus Sulfotelmatobacter sp. (assembly GCA_017883425.1). Lineage (GTDB taxonomy): Bacteria > Acidobacteriota > Terriglobia > Terriglobales > Acidobacteriaceae > Sulfotelmatobacter. The sequence goes on from JADGNP010000370.1 coordinate 4,974, forward strand.
ACGGCGAAGTTGAAGTGGCAAAGTCGAGCGTCGCCACGTCGTCGGTGTTTGAAACGGGCTTTCCGCAGGAAGAACAGAAGCGAACGCTGTCGGATAATTCCGTTCCGCAAGATGCGCACTTGGCCATGACAATTTCCCGCTACAGTCTACCCCAGACCTCGGACCTCGGACCTCGGACCTCGGACCTCAGACCTCGGACTTCAGGCTTCATTCGTGGAAGTGCCGAGGTCTAAGGTCCGAGGTCTGACGCCGGGTTTGTATTACCATCCAAAGCGATGACTTCACGCTTCGGCCTCTGGCTGCGGGATCCTCTATTTCTCCTATGTCTGACCGCGGGTCTGCTCGCCTTCGTCGTGCAATCCGGCGAACTGGGTACCGCCGACACCATGCACCGCCTGCAAACCACGCACTGGCTCTGGACTTCGCAGCCGCAGGTGTCTCCCAACGAGTATCCCGAGTTCGGCCTGCGCGGCCGCGGCGGCCGCATCTTTAGTTGGTACGGCATCGGCCAATCTCTGCTCATGCTGCCCGCGGACTTGGCAGGCACATGGATCGCGCACTGGCACATTTTCTCGGAATACGAAGATGACCCCGCCGTGCGCAGCATCATCGTCAGCTACAGCACCAATATCCTGGTCAACGTGCTCACGGCTCTGATCGCGTTCCGCCTGCTGCGCCAGCTGTGCTTTACCGTGAACCAAGCCGTGGCCGGCGTCCTGGCGCTTCTGTTCTTCACCACCCACCTGCACTACACCCAGAACATGCAGGAGAACAACTACATCATGCTGCTGACTCTGACTGGATT
>JADGNP010000043.1 GCA_017883425.1 Candidatus Sulfotelmatobacter sp.
TTGCTCGGGATGACACTCCATTTCAGTTACGGCCATTCCCGAAGAAACTTGCAGCTAGCGCCGCGCCGCCACGATAGGCGCCTTTACGGATTCGGTTCCCGTCGGCATCGTGGCGACCTTCGCTCCCTGCGGCTGTGTTTGGGCGGCAGTGGCCGCCGGTTGCGCCGGACCCTGAGCCAATCCCAGCGCCTTGCGTACCTCGGTATCCAGTCTTGCCATGACGTCCTTGTTATCTTTGAGGAACTGGCGGGCATTTTCGCGTCCCTGGCCAATGCGTTCGCCTTTGTAGCTGAACCACGACCCGGATTTCTCGAGAATGTTGTTGTTGACCGCGATGTCGATCAGATCGCCTTCGCGCGAAATGCCTTCTCCGTAGAGAATGTCGAACTCCGCCTCGCGGAAGGGCGCCGCGACTTTGTTCTTCACGATTTTCACTCTGGTCCGCGAGCCGGTGACAATGTCGCCTTCCTTGATGGCGGCAATGCGGCGAATATCGATGCGCACGGACGAATAAAACTTCAGCGCTCGTCCGCCGGTGGTCGTTTCCGGGTTGCCGAACATCACGCCAATCTTCTCGCGAATCTGGTTAATGAAAATCAGACAGGTGCGCGACTTGGAAACGGTCCCGGTCAGCTTGCGCAGCGCCTGCGACATCAACCGCGCCTGCAGACCCATGTGGCTGTCGCCCATTTCGCCGTCGAGTTCGGCCTTGGGCACAAGCGCCGCCACCGAATCCACCACCAGCACGTCGATGGCGTTCGAGCGCACCAGCGCTTCCGTGATCTCCAGCGCCTGCTCGCCGTAGTCGGGCTGCGAGACCAGCAGGTTGTCCACATCCACACCGAGTTTCTTGGCATAGGCGGGATCGAGCGCGTGTTCGGCGTCCACAAATGCGGCCATGCCGCCGACCTTCTGCGCCTCGGCGATTACTTGCAGCGTTATGGTGGTCTTGCCCGAAGACTCGGGCCCGAACACTTCCACCACGCGCCCGCGCGGAAAGCCGCCCACGCCCAGGGCCGCGTCGAATGAGATCGACCCGGTCGGGATCACCGCGATGGGCACGATCGCTTCCTTCGACCCCAACCGCATGATCGAGCCCTTGCCAAACTGCTTTTCAATCTGTGCAACCGCTAACTCAATTGCCTTGCCCCGTTCATCCGCCATGGGAGTGGCTCCTTTAAGAGTGCAGCATGAATCTGGCCGGATTATACATTCAGATTGAAGCGAAGAAAAGGCGAATCAACATAATTAACCTGTGGAAGGTTCCAAAGCGGAACCGGCCCGCTGCCCTACCGCTGCAGCAAATCCACCGGCGCCGTCACGTCATGTACCCGGAAATACTTGGCCAGCGCCGGATATTTCCGCGCTACGGCTTCGTACATCGCATACGCCACGTTGCGATAAGAAACGTGCCCCGCCGGCGTAGTTCGCAGCTCGGAAATGTAAACCGCCTCGGCAAAATCCATCTTGAACAGCGCCCGCTTGCGGAACGCCAGCGGAATCGCATACTGCGAATTCTCCTCCGCCTCGGGCGTCCCGCGCCTCGCCAAACTTTCCACCGCCGTCTGCACCCGCCGCATGGCCGCGTCGAAACGTCCCCGCACGCCGGCATCCTCCACGTCGAGCAGCATTTCGTAGCCGTGCTGCGTGGTGAATCCCTGCATGACCTGGATGCAGCGGCGATGACGATGCATGTCACGGAAGCCGCCCGTGTCCATCAGAATGTCGAAGCGAAACTGCTGCCCCGCACGAAATCCGCGCAGCATTTCGTCGTGCTTTCCCCTATGCCGCAGCCCCAGGTCGATGATCTCCCGCCGCCGTCTCTCCCCGGCCACCTGCACCGCCTGCCGAATCTGCCGGTAAGAATGGTGGCAATGCTCGTAGAGCAGCGTGGTCGCGATCTCCACTTCGAGCGGCTCTTCGTCGAGCAAGTCCACAATCGCCTTCGACGGCGCGATCGGCTCCGCCGCCATCAACTCGCGCGCCGCCTGCCGCAACTCGCGCCGCGTTTCCATCTCATACACATTCGGGTCGGCGTACTTCACCAGCGTCGGCGCCACTCGCACCTCATGCAGCAGTTCCTGCTCGGCTCGCGCGCCCAGTTCAGGGCTCACCGCTCGAATCTCCTCCACCAGATCCCGCAAAGAATCGGCGTTGACGTTATAGGCCGCCCCGGTCGCCGCCTTCTTCAACGACTCGCCCAGCACCCGCACTTCCTTGTGGGTATGCGAGAGCAGATGCGCCACCTGCGTCTCCAGCGTGCGCGCATTGACGATCTCGCCCAGCGAAGTATTCGTCGCCAGCGGCAGCAGATACCGGGTGATGTCGAATGCCCGCGCCTTCAGCGTGCGCTCGTACCCCTCCTGCTTCATGTCGGCCGGCTTCGGCGTAATGTTGATCAAGTGCTGCGCCATGTGCGCCGAAAGCACTTCGTACTCGGCAAACAGAAAATCCAGAGTCTCACGGTAGAGCTTGTGTGCATCATCGTCAGCGCCGAAGTCCGGCGTGTAATAGCCGCTCTTCTTGAAATCCTGGTAGCGCGTCGACCGCTCCTGCCCGTCCCAGCGCTGTTCGTCGGCAAGTTCAATGGCCGCCAGAATCGACAATCTCTCCACCGCAAGCGCAATATGCGCCAGGTCCGCGATTGAGCGGTGTCCGTACTGAAAATAAAACGTGTTGAGAAATTTCTCCGCCTTCTGGGTGCTGATCTCCCGCAGCGACTCCTTCATCGAAAGCGCCGACCGCGAATACTTGGCCATGGCATAGGCCTGGATCTCCGGCTCGACCCCGAACACCGCGAACACCTCGGTCGAGGGCGAGTCAGAGGACGCCTTTTCGGGGGGCACTGGGTTCTCCGCGGACGATGCTCGCTGCGTCGAGCGGTGGCCTGAACTGGCTGAGCCCGCATCGGCCGGTGATGAATTCCTGCTGGAAGGGTCGGGCATCACGATCACTTCATTGGTTACAGTCTGAGGCATGAGTGTGGGAATGTTACTCGGCGGCCTTGTGGAATAGCAATGCGATTCGTCCGATCCCAGTTCTGCGAAATGAACCACATGGGGACAGCCGCCCCCGGCTGTCCGGTCGAGCGAAGCTCGACTGCGTTCTCGCGCCGCCTCCTCCCCGCGTATAATTCGGCATTCCACGCAGTCATCAACCAGACTCATGGGGAGAACTCTCATGACCCTTTCAGGACGGGTGGCGCTGGTCACCGGAGCGTCGCAAGGCATCGGACGCACCTGCGCCCTGCGGCTCGCCAAAGACGGCGCAGCCGTCGCCGTAGCCGCTCGGAATCAGGATAAGCTCAACGAGTTGGTCAGCGAAATCGTCGCCGCAGGCGGCAAGGCGGCCGCATTTGCTCTCGACGTGAGCGACGAAGAGCAGGTCAAGTCCACCCTCAAGTCCGCCATTGCCCAGTTCGGCAAGATCGACATCCTGGTCAACAACGCCGGCATCACCCGCGACCAACTGGTCATGCGCATGAAGCGCGCCGACTGGGACGCCGTTCTCCAGACCAATCTCACCTCCGCCTATCTCTGCATCCAGCAAGTCATCGGCTCCATGCTCAAGCAGCGCTGGGGGCGCATCATCAACATCACCAGCGTTTTCGGCCAGATGGGCCAGGCCGGACAAGCGAACTACTCCGCCTCCAAGGCCGGACTGATCGGCCTTACCATGGCCATCGCCCGTGAAGTCGGCTCGCGCAACATTACTTGCAACGCCGTCGCCCCCGGATTCATCGAAACCGCCATGACCGCGGTGCTGAGCGACGAGTTCAAGCAGAATGCGGCAAAGCAGATTCCGCTAGGCCGCGTGGGATCTCCGGAAGATGTAGCCAGCGCCGTGGCCTTTCTGGCCTCCGACGATGCTTCCTACATCACCGGCCACGTCCTGAACGTGAACGGCGGCATGCTGATGGGATAGTTTTCAAAACCCTAACCACCGAGGACACTGAGGACACAGTAGGGATGAACCCCGAAAATACAATTTCTCCAAGCTCCTCTGTGTCCCCCGTGCCCTCTGTGGTAAAGGGTTTGGCGTTTGCTCAAGCTGAATCCGCCGCCCAGATCGCCCAAGTCCGCGAACTCTTCCTCGAGTATGCGCAGTCCCTCGGCTTTAGCCTCTGCTTTCAGAGCTTCGACAAGGAACTCGCGAGTCTCCCCGGCGACTACGCACCTCCGGAAGGCCGGCTTCTGATGGCAGAGTATGACGGCCAACTCGCGGGGTGCGTGGCACTGCACAAGCTCGAGCCAGGCATTTGCGAAATGAAGCGCCTCTACCTGCGCCCGCAGTTTCGTGGCAAGGGTCTCGGCCGAGCACTGGCGGACCGCGTCATCGCCGAAGCCCACCAGATCGGCTACCGGCGCATTCGTCTCGACACCGTCGAGCCGCTGATGAAAGATGCAGTGGCGATGTACCGCAAACTCGGGTTCCGGGAGATCGCCCCCTATCGAGCGAATCCAATCGCAGGCGCCCTGTATATGGAACTGCAGTTGTAATCCCCCGCACCCTTGGGCCAGAATGGCCCCTAACCAATAACCGAAAGGATCCCCACCATGAAGAACGCCCTGGTACTCGCATTCGCTGTTCTGCTCACCGCCGCTTCCGCCCGCGCCGCGGACGGCAAGCCTGTCTCCTACAAAAGTGGCGACGAAACCGTCCAAGGTGTTCTCTACACACCTTCGGGCAAGGGCCCGTTCCCTGCACTGGTCGTGATCCACGAATGGTGGGGCCTGAACGACTGGGTCAAGGATCAGGCTTCCAAGCTTGCCGACCAAGGATATGTGTCGCTCGCGGTGGATCTCTATCGCGGCAAGGTCGCCACCACGCCGGAAATGGCTCACGAAATCATGCGCGGCGTCCCCGAAGACCGCGCCAAACGCGACCTTCACGCCGCGGTGGAGTTCCTCAAATCGCAGCCCAACATCAAGAAAGACCGCATCGGCTCCATCGGATGGTGCATGGGTGGCGGATATTCTCTGGACATGGCACTGCAGGAGCCGGACCTCGCCGCCACGGTCATCAACTACGGCCACCTCGCTACCGACACCGGCGCCTTGAAGAAAATCAACGCTCCGATTCTTGGCCTGTTCGGCGGCCAGGATCACGGCATCACCCCCGATGATGTTCACAAGTTTGAGCAGGCACTCAAACAGCTCGGCAAGAAGGTCGACATCAAGATCTACGACGACGCCGGCCACGCCTTCGAAAATCCCAACAACAAAGAGGGATACCGCGCTGCCGACGCGGCCGACGCGTGGAAGCGCACCGTCGACTTCCTGGCGGTGACGCTGAAAGAATAGTGCCGGACTGCGGTGGCCCGGAAAGGGCTGCCCGGCGCGGTTTCAGCTCGGTTCGTTACTTATACGCCGTACAAGCTACAGTGGCTCCTGCTTTGCACTGCGGCTCGGTCCTGTTCGATTCTCGTATGGCACCAATGTCCCGTTCATGGCACGAATTTCCCACTTGCCAGAAGATGCTGATCTGGTTACTATGGCCCATCCTGAAATGCTCCCCACCATGAAAATCGGCGAGACGATCCGCAACTACCGGCTCCAGAAGGGTATGTCTCAGGGCGACATCGAAAAGCGAACCGGCCTTCTGCGCTGCTACCTGTCGCGCGTCGAAAACGGCCATACCATCCCTTCGCTCGACACGCTTTCGAAGATCGCCGGCGCTATGGAACTTCCCCTGTCGCAGTTTTTCGCCGAACCCGGCCACAGCAACGGTTCCAAGGGACTGCCGCAACTCTCCGATGACGAAGTCCGCTTCCTCAGCCAGATCCGCCGCTACTCCACCAGCCTGAACGACAGCGACCGCAAGCTGGTTCTCGCCATGGTCAAGAAAATGGCGTCGAATTCCGGAAAATAAGCTCCTAGCCTCTAGCTCGAAAAACTTCGAATGGACTCTCCGGTCCGCGCGCCGAACCGGGCGAATCTCATAATCAAACCGCGTGGGAGCATCGGGTGGAATCAGGAACAATAGCTAGCAGCTAGAAGCTAGTAGCTGCCCTTACTTTCGTACCATGCCCCTTGGTGACCCACAGGCACCTCGCCCCCGCCTCTCTTCCTCACTACACTGTCCATGGAGACACCTGTGACCACAGACGAGGAACTGAACCATCTCGACTCGCAACTGCGCCGTCTAAAAATCGAGTACGAGATCTACTTCAGCAACCCGGCCAAGCGCCCTCCCTCCGACATTGAGTGGAAGGTGCTGAACCTGCTGCGCAAGTTTTCCGACGGCGGCCACATGAACTTCTCCCAGCGTTACCGCTACAACGAAATGGCCCAGCGCTACGCCATTTACAGCGACCTGTGGCGCAAGAAGTCCCGCATCCGCGAAGAAGGCTATCGCCGCCCGCAGGACGCTCTGCTGTCCGTGCAGGGAGTTCGAGTCACAGAAGAAGAACACAAGCCACACCATCAGGTATATGGCGTGAGTCATGCCGCCGCGGCAGCCGCTGGCACAGCCTCATCCCAGCCCTTCACGCTGCACAGCGTCGACCAGGCGGAACGGGAACAAGTCGAACGCCTGTACAACACCCTGGTTGCAGCCAAGAAGAAGGCCGGCGAGAGCGTGTCGGGCAACTTCGAATCGTTCACCTCGTTCGTGCAAAAGAAGACCGAACAGATCCGCAAGCAGTACCACTGCGAGAATGTCGAATACTCCGTCGAACTCGCCGACGGCCACGTCAAACTCAAGGCCAAAGCAAAAACGTAAGCGCGTCCGATAGAACTCGCCTCACCGATGCTGCGGGAGAAACGACGCAGCGCGTCGGACACCTTCTTTTTCGCTCGACCACCGCCGCCTCCCCAGCGCCTCGGCTGTTCGCCGCGCCTCGAAAACTTTCGACTCAAGTCTTTCATCCTTCGACCCGGGTCTTTAATCCATTGACTTCTATGAGAGTGCGGGTAACATGTCCAACGCAGCTCACGGCATTCGCCATCGCGCTTCCCAGGGAGCGTGTGGCCCATGTCTCAAGCCATGATGGAAGGGCTCCGCGACGAGTCACAGGTCGTGGTCCGATGCTGCAATTCAATGTTGGGAGGATAGGAAAAAATGGTACTGAAGCGCGCACTTAGCAGCTTGTTTGTCTTGACGCTCGCCTCCGGGGTTCTCTTTGCCCAAAATTCTCACCTGAAGGTAGCCCACACCGTCCACTCTGGTTCGGTCACGGCGATGCAAAAAACTCCATCTTCTGCCCCGCAAGTGATCTTTAGCAACATGGGGCCGTCTAAGACGAACGCATACAACGACACAACCGGTTATTACATCCTCGGGCCAAACAACTCGGTTGGCCTTTCCGAGCAGGCAATCGGGGTGCCCTTCACTCCGAAAACGGCTTCGCACGTATCCCAGTTGCTGGTTGCCGTTCAATGGATCTCCGGAGCGAAGCTAGTGAACGTGGGCCTCTACAGCGACGCCGGTGGGACCGTGGGATCCGCGCTCGCGACCGCGCAGTCCTCTGCCATCCCGGCATTTGGATCCTGCTGCCAAGTGGTCGATGTCACTATTCCTTCGACCGCCGTCAGCGGCGGAACTCAATACTGGATCGTAGCGAGTTCGGATGATACGAATGCACCGGACTTCACCGGCGTCTTCGACGCCTCCAATTTGGCCAACATCGCCGGCGATGTAGGGCAGACCGGATGGTTTTCATTTACCACCAATACGCCTGCCGCGGCGGCGAGGGGCACGATCCCATAATCAGCTTCCACCCGCTCAACAATACCCAGGCCGCGGAATCTTCGCGGCCTGTTTTTTCCCCACCGGCATAACCCATCCCCTTCCCCGCTACTCGTTACTGATAGAATTTCCGGTCGCCGATCATCATCCCACTTCTCATCCGAGGCCCAGCATGTCTCCCCGCATTCAACGCGCCATTCTCAGCGTCACCGACAAAACCGGACTGGTCGATTTCGCCCGCAAACTCTCCGCACTCGGCGTCGAACTTATCTCGACCGGCGGCACCGCCAAGCGGTTGCGCGACTCCGGCGTAACCGTCAAAGACATCTCTGAACTCACCGGATTTCCCGAAATGCTCGACGGCCGCGTCAAGACATTGCATCCCAAGGTGCACGGCGGCATCCTGCATCGCCGCGACAATGCCGCGCACCGCAGCGCCGTAGCCGAACACGGCATTGCACCCATCGACATGGTCGTCGTAAATCTCTACGCCTTCGAGAAAACCGCGGCCAAGCCGGGCGTTGCCTTCGAAGAATTGATCGAGAACATCGACATCGGCGGCCCCTCCATGATCCGCTCCGCCGCCAAGAATTTTCACGACGTTGCCATCGTGACTTCCCCCGCCGACTACGATTCCATCGCCGACGAACTGTCTCGCTCCGGCGGCGCGCTCTCGCAAGAGACCAAGTGGCGTCTGGCGCAAAAAGCCTTCGCGACCACCGCCGCCTACGATTCCGCGATCGCCTCCACCCTCGAGCGCATTAGCGCAGAATCCTTTCAGTTGCAGCCGGAAACTGGTGCGTTTCCCCCAACCCTGCGTTTCACCTTCCAGAAAACCCTCGACCTGCGCTACGGCGAAAACCCGCATCAGAAAGCTGCCATGTACTCCGACGGCTCGGGCGTGGGCGTGGCCAATGCCCGCCAGCTGCAGGGCAAGGAACTCTCCTACAACAACATCGTCGACCTGCAAGCCGCATGGGATCTCGCGCAGGAATTTAACGAACCCGTTGTCGCCATCATCAAGCACACCAACCCCTGCGGCACCGCCACGGGCAAGACTCTCGCGGAAGCATACAAGCGCGCCCTCGAATGCGACCCCGTCTCGGCCTTCGGCGGCGTGATCGGCGTGAATCGCCCCATCGACGGAGACGCCGCCGAAGAAATGCACAAGCTCTTCCTCGAGGTCATCGCCGCCCCCGCCTTCGACGAAGCCGCCAAAGCCAAGTTCGCTTCCAAGAAAAATCTTCGCCTCGTCGAGGTAACCGATCCACGTAGCCCCGGACGCCTCGTCCGGGGGGCGGACGAGGCGTCCGCCTCTACGCAGAAATGGACGCTCAAAAACATTTCCGGCGGAATGCTGGTACAGGACTTCGACGTCCGCCCCCTGCAAGACGCCGATCTAAAGGTCGTAACCAAGCGTCCACCCACTCCCGAAGAAACCCGCGCCCTGCTCTTCGCCTGGAAAGTTTGCAAGCACGTAAAGTCCAACGCCATCGTCTACGCGCGCGACGGCCAGACCGTCGGGGTCGGCGCCGGCCAGATGAGCCGCGTGGATTCCGCCAAGATTGGGGCGATGAAAGCCCAACTACCGCTGAAGGGCACCGTCGCCGCCTCCGACGCCTTCTTCCCCTTCCCCGATGGCGTGGAAGAAATCGCCAAGGCCGGCGCCACCGCCATCATTCAACCCGGCGGCTCCCAGCGCGACTCCGAAGTGATCGCAGCCGCCGACCGCCTGGGACTAGCCATGCTGTTCACCGGCGTGCGCCACTTCCGCCACTGAGTAAATCGTTGCTTCCCTGATTGTTGACGGCTGATTGTAAGAATATCGGCCGTTGGAGCCTGGTAGATCCTCGGGTTCAATCAGCAATCAAAAATCAACCATCCCCCGCGGTCCCTGTCCTTCCGGTTCCTCCGGCCTTCCCGCGACCAGCACTGTTTCTTCCCATCTCGCCAGTCCTCGGGTTAGAATAAAAGTACGTTTCCCCCAACGGCTTTGCATCCAACTAAGCTGAGGTTTCGGAAAAGCGCTTCCAGCGCAGTCAGGTCGAGCATGAATCGAATGTTTCGTCTTTTTTTGATGATGGCGGTGGCCGCAACCGCTGTGAGCCAAACCAGCCCATCGTCATCTCAGCCGGCGCCGGGTCAGCCCGAGGCCAAGCCGGCCCAGTCTTCGCCGCGCAAAATCGACAAGGCAGCCGCTTACTACCATTACACCCTCGCCCACATGTATGAGGAGATGGTCACGGCCTACGGCCGCAGCGACCTCGCCATCAAAGCGACCGAGGAGTACCGCCTTGCCATCGAAGCCGATCCCTCGTCGGAATTCCTGACCTCCGGCCTGGCTGAGCTCTACGTCAAGACCGGCCGCATTGCCGATGCCGTCAAAGAAGCGCAAGACATCATCAAGCGCGATCCCAAGAACCTGGAAGCCCACAAGCTTCTCGGCCGCATTTATCTGCGTTCCCTCGGCGACATGCCCGGCGGCTCCGGCTCTGACAACATCCTGAAGCTGGCCATCGACCAATACGAGCAGATTGTGAAGCTCGATCCCGACAGCGTCGACGACCACCTGCTGCTCGGCCGCCTCTACCGCCTGAACAACGATCTTCAGAAAGGCGAAGGCGAACTCAAGACCGCCATTAAACTCGATCCCAGCTCGGAAGAAGCCGTGACCACGCTGGCGATGCTCTACACCGACGAAGGCGACACCGCGCACGCGCTGCAGGTTCTGAGCTCCATCCCCGACTCCGCACGCTCCGCCAAACTCTATGCCGCCCTCGGTGCGGCCTACGAACAGCGCAAGGACTACAAGAGCGCCATCGATGCCTTCCGTCATGCCATCGTTCTGGATCGAGACAATCTCGACGCCATTCGCGGCCTGGCCGAAAATCTCTTGAACGACGGACAACTCGACGCCGCCCTCGAACAATACAAGGTCATCGCTGACTCCAATCCGGAAGATGCCCAAACCTACGTCCGCATGGCCGAGATTTATCGCCGCCAGGCCAAGTACGAGCTTGCGCTCGAGAACCTGAAGCGCGCCGGCACCCTGGTTCCCGACACCATGGACGTTCCCTACAGCATGGCCTCCGTCTACCAGGCCCAGGGCCGCTACGACGACGCAATCAAGCTCTTGCAGGATCTGTTGAAACGCACGGAGAAAAGTGAAACCGGATCCAGCCAGGCCGACCGCAACAACCGCGCCATCTTCATTGAGCGCCTCGGCATGGTTTATCGCGAACAGGAAAATTACACCGCCGCGGTCGAGACTTTCCGCAAAATGTTGCCCTTGGGCCAGGAAAATGCCCGCAGCGGCTATCAGGAAATTATCGACACCTACCGCGAGGCCAAGCAGTGGCCGCAAGCCACCGCCGCCGCCAAGGAAGCGGTGCAAAAGCTGCCCGACGATCGCGAACTCCGCATGGTGCTCGACGCGCAACTGGCGGACACCGGCGAACTCGACAAGTCCGTGGCGGACATTCGATCCATGCTGAAGGGCGGCCCCGAGGATCGCGAAGTCTATCTTCGCCTGGGGATCATCTTCACGCGTGCCAGGCGCTGGAACGAAGCCCTCGAAGCTCTCGCCAAAGCGGAGCAGCTATCGACCAAGCCCGGCGACCAGGGCTACGTCTCCTTCCTGCGTGGCGACCTGTATCAGCGCCAAAAGATGTTCGACCAGGCCGAAGCCGAGTTCAAGAAGGTTTTGGCTACGACCTCACCCACCGACCCGCAGAGCGCCGCCACGCTCAACTATCTGGGTTACATGAATGCCGATCGCGGCGTGAGGCTCGAAGAGTCGCTCAACTTCATCAAGCAGGCTTTGACCTTTGAGCCCAACAACGGCGCCTATCTCGACTCGCTCGGCTGGGCCTATTTCAAACTGGGCAAATACGATCAGGCGGAAGAAAATCTGACCAAGGCCGAAGCTCACATGAGCACCGATCCCACGGTCCAGGAGCATCTTGGGGATCTTTACCAGAAAACCGGCCGCCTGAAGCTCGCAGCCGCCCACTGGGATCGCGCCGTCCAGGAGTGGAACAAGACGGTTCCCATTGAGGTCGACACCGAAGCCTTCGCCAAAGTCCAGCAAAAACTCGACGCCGCAAAAGTGAAGCTGGCCAAAGAAGACTCCGACAAGCACTAGCCAGTGCTGAGCATTGTTGATTGCTGATTTCTGATTGTTGATTGAAAAGACAAAGCAAGAGGGGTTCAATCATCAATCAACAATGCTAGACTCTCCCCATGCTCGCCGGTTACGCGGTGCACGTCGAACACTCCCGCGGACGCCGTTTCCCTGAACCCCCGCACCCCTACCGCAACGATTTTCAGCGCGATCGCGACCGCGTCATTCACGCCCGCGCCTTCCGCCGCCTGGAAGCCAAGACGCAGGTCTTCACCCGCCGCTACTCCGACCACTTCCGCAACCGCCTCACCCACACCCTCGAAGTCTCGCAAGTCTCCCGCACCATCGCCGGAGCGCTCGGTCTCAATGTCGATCTCGCCGAGGCTCTAGCCTTGGTCCACGACATCGGCCACCCTCCCTTCGGCCATGCCGGCGAAAAAGCGCTCGACGCCGCCATGCGCGAGCATGGCCTCTTCTTCGACCACAATCTGCACGCCCTCCGCATCGTCGAAGATTTCGAACAGCGCTATGCTGCCTTTCGCGGCCTGAACCTCACCTTCGAGGTCCGCGAAGGCATCATCAAGCACTCGCACGACTACGACCCCAAAGAGCATCCCGGACTCGCCGAGTACCTGCTCGACCAGCGCCCTCCACTCGAAGCCCAGCTCATCGACCTCACCGACGAGATCGCCTACAACACCGCCGACCTCGACGACGGATACGAAGCTCATCTTCTCTCGCTCGAGCAAATCCGCGAAGGCATCCCGGTCTTCGAGCGCTTCTACCGCGAAGTCGAGCAGATCTACCCCGACGCGCCCCACAAGCTGAAATTCAACGAAGCTCTCAAGCGCGTCCTCAATCGCTTTGTGGACGACCTGATCACCAACACGCGAGCGCGCCTGAACCAAGCCGGAACTCGAACCCTCGACGACGTCCGTAACCATGCCGAACGCCTGGCCGCCTTCAGTCCCGCAGTCGAAGCCGAACTCAAAGAAAGCAAGAACTTCCTCTACGAAAATCTCTACTTCAGCTCAGCCCTGGCCGGAGAAAAAGACGACGCCGAGCGCGTCGTCGGCGAGTTGTTTACCTTCTGGATGGACCATCCCAAAACTCTCCCCCACAACTACCAGGAAAAAGCCAAGGAAGATTCCCTCCCGCGCGTCATCTGCGACTACATCGCCGGCATGACCGACAACTTCATCTTCGAGCAATACGAGAAGCACTGCAGCGTTCGTTGAGGTGGGTCTATGTGGGGACAGAGGGCTGGGTCTATGTGGGGACAGAGGGCTGGGTCTATGTGGGGACAGCCGCCCTCGGCTGTCCGCCGGGCGAAGCCCGGCTGCCCGCGGCGATGAAGTTCACTTCCCCGCCACCGCCGCCACCACATCAAACAAAATCCTCGGCCCCCTCCTCACTTCCTCCACCCGAATCCGCTCATCATTCCCGTGCTCGGTATTCCCCTCTTCATCCGTCGCGGTATAAGGATTGAACCCGTACGACGCGATCCCCAGCGGCCGGTACCGTTGATTCTCCGTATACCCGCTGGTAATGTGTGGCACCACCGGCGTCCCCGGAAAATACTTCCCCGATACTTCCCGGATCGCCGTGAACAAAGAGTTATCCGTCCCCGAATAATTCGCCACGCGAAACTCCGCATTCAACGGCTCCACGGTGACATTCGGATCATTCACCACGCGCCGCACCGCCGCCAGCACCGCCTTCGGATCGCCTCCCGGCAGAATGCGCACATCCAGATTCGCCCACGCCTCCGGAGGAATCACATTCGTCTGCTCCGATCCTCCCATCATGGTCAGGGAAATCGTGTCCCGCAACAGAAAGTTCAGCGCCTCGTCCTTCTCGACTTCCTCCTGAAATTTCTTGTCCTCGATCGCCTTCCTTATATTGCGGTACTCAGCCGCCTGCTCCGGTGGTTCGTACGGCGCCATGTCGCGTAAAAACTCATCCACCACCGGCAACACTCGCAGCGGCGTCCGGTAAGCGACAATCCGATCCAGCGCCCGCACCAGCCGGTTCGGCGCCGAATCCGGGTTCGGCCGCGACCCATGCCCCGGCCTCCCATGCGCCACCACATGCAGCCAGTACGTGGTTTTCTCCCCCACGTCGACGCCCACATATTTCACCTTGCCGTTCTCCAGCAGGTTCTCCCCGCCTTCGTTGATCAGAAACTCTGCGTTCTCCAGCAGCTCGCGCTGGTGCCCGATGAACCAGTCGGTCCCCGTTCCATCCGCCTCTTCATCCGCGACGGCAAGAAGAATCACGTCGCGATCCAGCGCCACCTTTTCGCGCTTCAGCATCACCATCACCACCAGTTGCGCCAGACCTTCGTCCTTCATGTCTTGGGCACCGCGTCCCCACAGGTAGCCGTCGCGAATCTTCCCGCTGAACGGCGGAACTTTCCAATGCGACGCATCGCTCGTGACCACATCCATGTGGTTCAGCAGAATGATCGGCCTCGGGTGCCCCATTTCTGCCGCGCCTTTTGCGGCAGAAGTGGGGCTTTTCTCGCCCTCTGTCCGTGGAATTCGCGCCCACAAGTCACCGCGCCCCGGTGCATACTCGAACGCACGATTCTCAATCCCTTCCTGATCAAGAATCTTCTTGTAGAACTCGACCGCCCGCATTTCCTTCCCGGGAGGATTCGTCGTATCAATGCGCAGATACTCCTGCATCCACGTCACTGCCAGAGCGGAATACTGCTGCAGATGGTCCGCCGGAATGCGGGACGAGGCCATCCCTGGGCCTTCGCCCCAGATGACCCCACAAAACACCAACGCTGTGACCCCCAGCCACACCGCAGACCGGCCCATACTCCGTCCCGCCTGCCCCACCCAATTAGCTCCCAAACGGCCCCTCCCCGGAAAAGTCGATTCCCACGCAGTTTTTATATCAGGTTTCCCAAAATTACCCTGCTTTGCACATCCACCATGGCCTTCCCGCCTCAACGGTACTACAATGTCTATAGATATCAAGCATTTAGCTCTTCAACCCTTGGGGTCTGATTTGGCATCCCACATGTAATAGAGAAGACAGGTGCCACCGTAGTCGGCACCCAGAGTTCCAGGCCAAGCGATGCGTCAGCGCAGGCCGGCTCAGCGAAACCGCTGGCTTTCTTTACCGTTCAAGGGACGCAATCAAAATTTCACGCACGCCCCAGGCGTGCCGGAGTGGAGCCCAAAAGCTCCCCCAACTTGGAGGAAGTCATTATGAACAACCGCCTGCTCTTCGCCCTGCCGTTGGCCGCAGTTCTCGCTTTCCCGGCCATCGCACAGACCACTTCATCGCCCTCAGATCAGAGCCAACCTGCCGCCACGCAGCAGACTCAGTCGACCTCGACTGACAATGCCAATGCGACCGGCAAAGCACCTCTGGCAGCCCCTTCGCGCGAAGGCTTCTGGGGACGCGTCAATCCCTTCGCTCGCAAGAACTATGTGAAGCGCCAGACTGAGCCGATCCGCGACCGCGTCAATGAGCTCGATGAGCTGACGTCCGCGAACAGCAAGGCGATCAAAGATACCGACTCCCGCGCTCAGGCTGGCATCAAGCTCGCCTCTGACAAGGCCAACGAAGCCGATCAGCACGCCCTCGACGCCGGAAACAAGGCCACAGCGGCGCAGCTGACCGCGCAGCAGGTCACAACCCGCGTCCAGACCGTTGAGACCGTGGTTGGCAACATCGACCAGTACAAGGCCTCGAACCAGACCGAAATCCGCTTCCGTCCCGGTCAGACCGTCCTGAGCAAGAACGCCAAGGACGCTCTCGACACGATGGCCAGCGGCGTCAAAGGCCAGCGCGGCTACATCATCGAAGTCCAGGGTTTCTCCTCCGGCAAGGGCCAGATCGCAATCACTAACTCGCAGAAGATGGCCGAGTCGGTGGTGCGTTACCTCGTCCTCAACCACGAGATTCCCGTCTATCGCATCTACCTCGTCGGCATGGGCAATGCCCCGGCTCCCACGACGGATGAAACTGCGAAGACCAAGCGCATGAGCGGAGGCCGCGTCGAAATCAGCCTCCTGAAGAACGACCTGGAGCAGCTCTCCGCCAACACCGGAGCCCCTGCCACCAGCGCTGATCAAATGCAGCAGCCGAAATAAGTACGTTCGGGACCAAAGGCGCCTCGCCCAAATCCCTCCCCCAGAAAAAGCCTCTCGCGCAAGCGAGGGGCTTTTTCGCATTTGACGCGCAGTGACTTCTGTTTGGCTGGTGCCCTTCCAACGGTCCCTGATACCGTGATCCCACTGGGCTGGTGCCCTTCAACGGCCCCTGCTCGGCGTCATCCCGAACGGAGCCGATCTTCAGGCGTAGTGAGGGATCTCTTGCGCGAATCAAACCAACCGCTTTAGCCCCGCTGCTCACACTGGACTCCCGAGGCACGCCCCCGCACTATGCTAAGCTCGTCCGTCCTATACTACAGAGTCCATTGAGGAGGCCTACCCGCAAGTGGATCTCTACCGCTGGCTGCCACCCGATGCCGTAAAAATCGTCCTCGTTCTCTTCCTGTCCTTCCTGATCGGACTCGAACGGGAAGAGCACAAGACGGCCGCCGGTTCCTACTCCTTCGGCGGGGTCCGCACCTTTCCCCTGATTGGATTCATTGGCTATTCCATCGCTCTTCTCTCCGGCACCCAGCTACTTCCTGTGACCTTAGGTTTCCTGGTTGTGGGCGGCTTCCTGTTGTTGTCCTACTGGCACAAACTTTCCCGCGCCGAGGCCGCCGGCGTCACGTCAGAAATGTCTGGACTGACGACGTACCTGGTCGGCGCGCTCGTCTACTACGACCACCTGTGGATTGCCACCGCCCTCAGCGTGGCCAGCCTCTTACTTCTGGAATTGAAGGCGGGTCTCGAAACGCTCGCCAACCGCACCGCACCGCAGGAGATCCTCACCTTCGCCAAGTTCCTGCTGCTTACGGCGGTCATTCTTCCCGCACTCCCTAATCAGGAGTTTGGACGCTTTCACATCAACCCGTTCAAAACCTGGCTTGTCGTCGTCGCAGTAAGCACGATCTCCTATGGCAGCTATGTCCTCCAGAAGGTCACAAAAGAACGCGGAGGAGTTGTGCTCACCGCCTTCCTGGGCGGAGCGTACTCTTCCACCGTAACCACGGTGGCGATGTCACGCCGGGCCGCTCGTGAACGGCGTCCCCATCTCTTCGCCGGCGGCATCCTGATCGCCTCGGGCGTAATGTACCTGCGCTTGGTCGCCCTCCTGACACTCTTTAATCGTCAATTGGGCGCGATGTTAGCCCCAGCCTTCCTGGCCCTGGCAGCCGTCGCCATTGCAACTGGATGGTTCTGGTCCCGAAGGTCAGACGCGCAGGCCTCCGAGATTAAGCGCGAATTCGATCCAGGCAATCCACTCGAACTGCTGGCCGCTTTTCTCTTCGCTCTTTTCTTCCTTGCAATGTTGGTTGCGACGCAGTTAGCTGTTACGTACCTTGGCCGAGCCGGCGTCAACATCCTCGCCGCCATCATGGGCATCACCGATGTAGATCCCTTCATCATGGGAATGACGCAGGCCGCCGGCACGCTCACTCCGCTCCAAGTCGCCGCCACCGCCGTGCTGATCGCCGCAGCCAGCAACAATCTGATCAAAGGCATCTACTCCTACAGCCTGGCCGACCGAAAAACCGGCACCCAGAGCCTGTCGCTATTGGTCGCCCTAGCCGCCGCGGGTCTTATCCCGCTATTGTGGCTGTGAACTAGCTTTGTGCCCGTGGGGTGATGCATGTGTGGTGATGGCTATGTGGGGCCGGGAGAACGCAGAGAACAGAAGTGAACGATCTTCCTTCGCGTTCTCTGCGGCTTTTCTCTGCGATCTCCGCGGTTAAGTGCTTCTTCTGTCCTCCGCGACACATGACACAAACTCCCCACGAACGGCAGACGCTCAACGTCTCAGCCCTCATGCTGCTCGGGAACACTACGGTTCACCAGGTTGCGAGAGGTGCGCGTTTGGCCCGATTTCCACATCCTTCCACAACAACAATCGCAATGGTAATTATCCCTTGACAACAACGCGAAGCAAATCCGCAGTCGAAGGACCCCTATCCCGACTGGTCATCTTCGCCGTTGAAGGGCATTCTTATTGCGGACTCTGTGTCTCAGGCAAGCAAGGTCATCTTGATGATGAGTGCACCTGTCAGCAACACACTACCAAGCAGCGCCTTGTACTCGCGATGCTTCAGATAAAGATCGAAAGAGAATCCTCCGGTCGTCTCTTCCGCGCCCGAACGTGGCGTGATTCGCGGAAACATCCTGGGCACTCGACGCGCGTATTCCTCGAACTCCGGAAACTTCTGCCGCAGGAACGCCTCTTCATCGCGGATCACCGGAAGATAGATGGCGAAGAACATCACCACCAGAACAACGCCCACCCACCAACTGCGCGCGGCCACGGCAAAGCCCACGCCGATCAGCAACGACCCGAGATACAGCGGATTCCGCGTATAAGCATAAGGGCCCGAGGTCGCCAGCGCCTCGTTCTTGCGGACGTGCCCTGATGCCAGCGCGCGAATCAAGAGCCCGGGCAGAATCACGATTGCGCCGAGCGCGATGAACCGCCACGTGGGCCGCGCCAGCCAGAAATACAGCACCGCAAACACAAAGCCCAGTGGCACCCGAATGCGGCGCGCAATGCGCGACCACTCAGCCATGCGCACCTTCCGCTGCGCCGTTCGCCAGCAACCTTCGAGCCGCACCCACGACAGCGTCGACGCTGATCTCCAGCATCCCTTCGTCGGGCTGCGACTTACGCGCGTGCGTGGTCGGACTCGCCGGATTGCGCAAAACAATGCCGCGCGTTCCATAAGGCCCGTTGCGCGCAGGGTCCGTTGGCCCGAAAATCGCCACCACTGGCACTCGCAAGGCTGCCGCCAGATGCATCGGTCCCGTGTC
>JADGNP010000371.1 GCA_017883425.1 Candidatus Sulfotelmatobacter sp.
CCGAAACCGCAATCCCATCCCGGTAGCTGACAGTCTTGCCGGAAATCGCCGGCACCCTCTCCCCCGGCACGAGAATCCCAATCAGATTCAGCGGATCGGCCGCCGACAACGTCGCCGTCTCCCCGCTTAACGGCAGACCCCGCATGGCCCGCACCGATTCGACGGCCACCGGCAGAGCGAACTGCTCGCCCATGAACCCATCCACAAACCGCCCTCCGCGAATCTCCCCGCGATCTTCCAGCCGCCGGAATCCCATCAGCAACTCGCGCCAGGGTGCCAGGTTCGACTCCCGCGCCAGCAGATCGCGAATCACAATTCCATAGCGCCGCAGCAGCATCCAGCACGCCGCCTCAACCGCGCGCGGCCTCTCCACAGCCACATCCGCATGCAGCAGCGCCCACCGTCCCGAACTGTGCCGCGGACGCGTGCTGCGCCCACTCCCCTGCCCCGCGCGCCGCTTGGGATCAATCAGCGCCCGCAGATTGTCGAATCCATCGGCGGTCACCAGGCCCGCCGCAACCAATTCCCAAAGTCCAGTCTCGATCTCCGCTTTGAGCTTGCCCGTACCCCGCACAATGTCCGCAAAGAAAGAAGCTCCGCGCTGCCGCAGAAACTCAAGCACCAACTGCGCCCCGTGGCTGAGCCCGCGCGCCTCGGCCTCATCGCCTGCCGTATGCCGCGGAATCATCCAGTCCGCCTCTTCGCGCACGAAAAATGTAATCGGCGCAACGCTGGTCGGAATCACCCGCCGCTGCCGCGGCGCCGGCGCTTCTCCGTTCCCGTTTGTCGTCCCTCCCGCATCTATCGTCGCCGGATGCGGCGACAACCTTCCCCACCCCACCGCTCCGGTCAGGCAAAGCTGATCCAGCCACTTCGGATCGTAGTCGGCAATCCGCCGCGCCAGCACTTGCCGCTCCCAGGCATTGGCAGGAATTTCAAATCCCTGCATTTGCTGCAGCACTTCCAGCGTCCCGCGCTCGCCCGCAACTTGCGTCCCCGGAGCCACATGCTGCCACCGCATCAGCCAGCGCATAAACGCCGCCGCCGTAACCGGCTCAATCTGCTTACGCAACATCCCCACCGTCAACCGGTGAATCCGCGCCAGCAGCCTCCGCTCGCACCATTCGATTTCGTTTGCTTGTGTAGAGGTGGCCGCCGACTGGGTTTGTGTGGGGACAGCCGCCCCCGGCTGTCCAGTCGAGCGCAGCTCGACCGCACCATGTGGCGCGGACCCGCCCTGAGCGTTAGTCGAAGGGACCCCCGCCCGCGCGGCACTACCCGTGAAGCTTCCCCGCAGAACCGTCCCGCTAGCCTCCATCCGCAGCAGTGCCTTCTCAATATCAGAAGGAGCCAGCCCCAACTCGCCCCCAAGTTGCGATGCCGTTGCCGGCCCCAGGTGCGACATCCACCCGGTCACCAGCGTAAGCAAAGCATCATCGCGAGAACCCTGCGCAGTCTCCACGTCCGCCAAACGGTGCTCAAACACACCCGAAGGAAATAGCTCCAGGAAACTCCGCGCCCGCTCCGCCGCCACCCAGTAACGCCGGCGTCCCGCCGGCTGTCCCGAGGCCGTCTCGGCCTCGGCGACAACTGCAACGCCAGCCCTTCCTTCATTCACCAGCCGTTCAAAATATGCCGTCCACTGGTCCCTGGCAGCCGGGTGCCCCATCCTAATCTCGCCGTTCTTTGGCGAGATTAGGGTGGGGATTTTCTCAACACCGTCAGTACTGCATGCCTCCGGAAGCGCCACCAGCGTGTGCAGCACATCATGCAGCTCGTCCGCATCCCGCACATCCGGCCAAGCCTCCTCCCGCACCTGCGCAATCGCCCCCGCGTCCAGTCCGCCCACTTCCTCCAGCACCGACTCCGGCAGCACTCGCCGCATGTTGACCGCGCGCGCCCGCCGCTCCTCCAGCGGTGCGTCATCCAGATACGCATACGGATTCGCATTCAGAATCTCGTGCGAGAACTGCGAAGGCACCGGCGTATCCACCGCGATCACGCGAATCTCCCCCGAGGCCATCCCCCGCAGCAGCGACTTCAATCCCTCCACATCCATCGCTTCCGTGAGCACATCCTTCATTACTTCGCCCACCAGCGGATGATCGGGAATCTGCCGCTCCCCCTCGATGTTTTCGAAGCAAGCCGCCGCGTCCGGAAACACCGATGCCAGCAGATCGTCCGACCGCATGCGCTGAATCTGCGGCGGCACTTTCTTGCCATTCTGAAAACGCAGCAGGGCCAGCGCCCGGTTCGCATCCCAGCGCCAGCGCGTGGCAAAGATCGGAGAATCCAGCGCCGCCTGCTCCAGAATCGGCTGCACCGTGTCGGCCTGCAAAAAATGAAACACATCCCCCAACGGAAAACTGTGCTGCTCGGCCAGCGCGATGTTCAGCCCGTTATCGGTGGCCGCCGCCTGCAACTCAAAATTGAACCCCCGGCAAAACCGCTTCCGCAGTGAGAGACCCCAAGCCTTGTTGATTCGCCCGCCAAACGGTGCGTGGATCACGAGCTGCATCCCGCCGCCCTCATCGAAGAACCGCTCGGCGATCACTGTGGTCTGCGTCGGTACCGCCCCCAACACGGCGCGCCCTTGCAACACGTACTCAATCATCTGCTCCGCGCCCGAATCATCCAGCCCGCATTCTGCCTTCAGCCAACTCACCG
Organism: Candidatus Sulfotelmatobacter sp.; assembly: GCA_017883425.1. Classification (GTDB taxonomy): domain Bacteria; phylum Acidobacteriota; class Terriglobia; order Terriglobales; family Acidobacteriaceae; genus Sulfotelmatobacter. The sequence goes on from JADGNP010000371.1 coordinate 2,668, forward strand.
CCGCTGCCACCTCCGGCTGCGTCGCCGAGAATCCCACCGGCGAAGTGCCCAGCAGCATCTCGCTGATTTTTCCCCGCAGTTCGCCGACATGCATTGACAATTCCTGTGTCCGCGCCGGAGCCTCGCCCCGCCAGAACGGAATCCCCGGCGGCGCGCCATGTGCGTCTTCTACTAGCATCCGCCCCGCCTTGGTCTCAATGCGTCGAATCCGCCACGAACTGTTCCCCAGCAGCATGACTTCGCCAGCCATGCTCTCCACCGCGAAGTCCTCATCCACCGTGCCCACGACAACGCCCTCGGGCTCGGCGACCACCGTATAAAGCGAGTTGTCAGGAATCGCCCCGCCGCTTGTAATGGCCGCCAGCCGCGCCCCACGCCGCGCCCGCAACTTCCCGTTCACCCGATCGCGATGCACATACGCCCCATATCGCCCGCGCTTCGCCGCAATCCCCTCCGACAGCATTTCCAGAATCGCGTCAAACGTCTCGCGCTTCAGCCCGCGATACGGATAAGCCCGCCGCACCAGCGCAAACATCTCATCCTCGCCCCACCCCTCACTGGAAGAGACGTCCGCAATAGCACCGGCGTTCGCAGTAGCGCCGGCGTCCTCGCCGGCTGTCGCGCGGCCATCTTGGCCGCGCACGGTCCCTCGCGACGTACCCACCGAATTCGTCCCAGAAGCACAAGTCGCCACAATCTGCTGCGCCAGCACATCCAGCGGAGATTCCGGAATGATCAGCCGGTCGAGATCCCCCTGCTTGATCGCCCGCACCAGCGCCGCGCATTCCATCAGATCGTCGCGCGTCGTAGCGAAGAACCGTCCCTTGGGGACCGCGCCCCGCCAGTGTCCAGACCGCCCCACGCGCTGCAACGCCACCGCAATCGCCCGGCACGAATTGATCTGCACCACGAGATCGACAGTGCCTATATCAATCCCCAACTCGAGCGAGGCCGTTGCCACCAGCACCCGCACCTGCCCCTCTTTCAATTTCTTTTCCGCCGCCAGCCGCAGCTTGCGCGACAAGCTGCCATGATGCGCCGCCACATTCTCTTCGCCGATGCGCTCGCCCAACTCATGACACAGGCGCTCCGCCATCCTGCGCGTATTCACAAACACCAGCGTTGACCGGTGCTGAGCCACCAGCGCCACCAGTCGGTCGTAAATCGCATCCCACAACTCATTCGACGCCACCGGCCCCAGCGGCATCGGCGGCACTTCGATCCCCAGATCCAGCTTCCGCTTGTGTCCGATGTCGACGATTACCGGATCAGGCCGCCCGGTCCCCGTCAGAAAGTGCGCCACTTCCTCAATCGGCTTCTGTGTCGCCGACAGCCCAATGCGGACGAGTGCTGATCGCGCAAGCGCAAGCGAGGAACGCTCGCGCTGATTTCCCCCCGCGCCTTCGGGTGGCGCAGCGCTTTGGAGCGCTGCAGGGCTTTCTGGTGCCGCAGGGCTTTCAAGTGCCGCAGCGCCTTCGGCTGCCGCAGGGCTCTCAGGTGGCGCAGCGCTTTTGGGTGGCGCAGCGCTTCCAGCGCTGCGAAACAGCTCGCTATCCTGAGAACCGGCTTCAGCCGCTGAGGGCGCACGCTCCATCCCTAGCGCTTCTCTCCGCAGGGCCTCCAACCGTTCCAGCGACAGCGCCAGATGCGCCCCACGCTTGTCGTCCACGACCGCATGAATCTCGTCCACAATCACGGTCTCGACATCGCGCAGAATCGCGCGACTCTTCTCCGCGGTAAGCAGGATGTAAAGCGACTCCGGCGTCGTCACCAGAATGTGCGGAGGCCGCTTCAGCATGGCCCGTCGCTCGTGCGCAAGCGTGTCACCAGTCCGTACCGCGGTGCGAATCTCGGGCATGAGCAACCCGCGCTCGCCCGCCAGGGCAAGAATCTCCCCCAGCGGCCCTTCCAGATTCTTCTGGATGTCGTTGCCCAGCGCCTTGAGCGGCGAAACGTAAAGCACTTCCGTCCGGTCGGACAAATCCCCAGCCAGCGCCTTGCGCACCAGCCGGTCAATGCAAGCCAGAAATGCAGCGAGAGTTTTTCCCGATCCGGTAGGCGCCGAAATCAGCGTGGTACGCCCCGCCAGAATGTGCGGCCACCCCTGCTCCTGCGGCTCGGTAGGAGTGCCGAACTTCCGCACAAACCACTCCGCCACGACAGGATGTGCCCAGGCGAGCGAGTCAGGAAGGGACTGCATCCCGGTATTCTACCCGGAAACAACAGTTTCGCCAAATGTTCGCTAGCTGCGTCGCCAAGAAGTATCCAGACCTGTTTTCGTCAGCTAGAATGAACCGCATTAGAAGAGCTGGATCTCTTAGCAAACACGCCGGAAGATCCGCGGCAGGAGGTTGAATGTCAATGTCGTCTGCCAATCGCCATCCCTTCGTTATATTGTGTGCCGTGGTGATGTTTGGTGGTTTGCTTTCCCCGGGCCAGACCCGTGAGGTTCCCATGAGCCACGAGCAGAACACGCAGTCCCAGGAGCAAGCAACGCGCACGACGATTAACCGCTTCAACGACGCATTCAACCGGCACGACGCTGATGCCTTGGCAGCGCTTTTGACCGAAGACACGGTCTTCGAAGACACATCCCCTGCCCCGGACGGTCGGCGGATCGCGGGGAAAACCGCCGTAGTCGAGTTCTGGCGCGCATGGTTCGCGCACAATCCCGACGCACAGTTCGACGCCGAGGAAGTCATCGTGAGCGGCAATCGGGCCGTAGTTCCCTGGGTTTATCGCAAGATGCGCAACGGCCAACCCTGGCACCTTCGCGGCGTTGATATCTTCACCGTGCGCGATGGAAAAGTAGCCGCGAAACTCGCCTATGTGAAGGGGTGACATCGCGTGGCCACGAGCCATCGGCGGCAACTCTTCATTGATACGGAACGACTGTGGTTGGTGTGGGCCTGTAGAACTACGCCCCGCTTGTTACTTGGAACAATGTTGGAGTTGGCTCGCTCTACGGATCAATAAGTGTAAATCGGCTGGTTTCAACAATTATCAGGGGGGATTGCGGCAGGACTTGGGTCTACTGGCGCTCCGCTTGAGGTTTGCACTGTGGGAGCAGGAGTTTGGACGAAC
>JADGNP010000372.1 GCA_017883425.1 Candidatus Sulfotelmatobacter sp.
TCAAAAACGGACTCGGTGACAGCAGCTCTTGTCGCCAGACGACATTGGCCAGGACTGATGCGGTGCAGTCGCACTGCAATATGAATCCGTATTTTTCCCGGGCGTTGCATTCGGCATTTGGTCAGCGAAGCCGAGATGCGCTATGCTGGCGGCCGGCTCGCTCGGAAGTGAGGTCGGAAGTCGGCGCGACAAGATGACGGAAGCGGAGCAGCATCGATGATGACGTTACCTGAGCTGGCGACGGATGCCCTGGAAGAGTTTCTCGGCTCCTTCATGCGCCGCCGGTTCGGCTCTTCGCAGACGCCGCTGGTGGAGATCGTGCCGAACGCCGCCCGCCTCGTGCTCGAATGCATCGGAAACAGCGACGCGCTCTACCACAATGTCGAGCACACGCTGCTGGTCACGCTGGCGGGAGTAGATATCCTTCGCGGCCGCGCGTTGCATACCCATCTCAACGCGGACGACTATGCGCATGTCATCATTGCCTGTCTTGCCCACGACATCGGCTATGTCCGCGGCCTGTTCACGGACGACGACGCCGACGGCTATGTGATCGATTCGAAGGGCACCAAGATAACGCTGCCGCGCGGTTCGTCGGACGCCGGCCTGATGAATCACCACGTCGACCGGTCGAAACTTTACGTGATGCAACGGATCGATAGCATTCTTCCGCTCGACAAGCAGCGCATTGCCGATGCCATCGAAGGCACCCGGTTTCCTCCCGAGCCGGGCCAGGAATTCGGTCCGGAGGCCTCGATCGTCCGGGCGGCCGATTTTATCGGCCAGCTCGGAGATCCCAACTACCTCAGGAAAGCCAACGCGCTCTACCAGGAGTTCGAGGAGGTCGGCATGAATCGCCAGCTCGGCTATGATTCACCCGCCGACATCGTCAACCGCTATCCGCAATTCTATTGGGACAGCGTGGCGCCGCATATCCAGACCGAAATCCGCTATCTCAACAAGACCTCGAGCGGCCGCCAGTGGATCGCCAACCTCTACAGCAACGTCTTCCGCGCCGAACGCGACATCTCGCTTTCCGGGCCGCAGAGGTAGGCGCGTGGTCGCAGCCCCGTAGCAATCAGTAAAGGTAGGCGGCTGTTTCGGTCCGCTGCAGTTAGTGCGACGCCGCGATGTCAGGCGCCGCCCGGGCGCATCATAAACGCCCGGAGCGGCGTCAGGTATGTAGATCATTCAACGAATTTCATCCGCAATTGAAGCATCAGCACCCCTGGTCGCTCATCTTCGCCGAGGGTTGAGCGCCCTGGGCTTGCTGCGCAGCGGTGGGTTCGCCCTGCTGTTGCCGTTGAGCATCCTGCGACGAAGTGGCTTTGTCTCCTGCCACCCGATTCATCGTTTCGGTCGGCGGGTGCTCACGCTTGTCCGCTGATCCCGTGGTGATCGTTTGTCCCGTGGAGCCCGGCGTCGGGCCGGAACCGGCGTCTTTACCGCCGGTGTTGCAAGGGCCCGCGTTGGCTGTGGCAATGCTCAGGACCATTGCAGCGCAACTTGCGATAATGAGCTGTCTCGTCAACATGTGTCTCTCCTTGGTTCCCATCTTTCGAAAAGCAGCGTCTTCGGCGCCGCATAGTATGGAAACAAAGGTCCACTGCGCAGGTTCCCAACATCAGGTCCAGCGAGCAAATCTCCCCAAACGAACTGGAACCAATGGCTCACTTCCGCCTTGTTTTCACAATCGTGGAGTAACGCTATGCCACTGGCAGAACGTGTCCAACCTCGTCACAATGGCAATGATCCAATCGGCCGGCCGGTCGGGATTGTGACCTGCCCGAACTGTCTGGTGGAAATGCCTCGCCTTTCGGCAAAGCGTTCGGGAGAGGATACTCTGAGCGAAGTTCTCTACCGCTGTCCGCGATGCGAGACGGAAACGCGGCGTTGGGTCAAGCTGTGAAGCGTGATGGCAGACGACCACCGACGCGCACCACGACGCAGGATTCTGAAGGCCGGGTCGATCGCGTTCGGCGGGGGCAGCATCGACTGCACCGTCCGCAACCTCTCGGCGACAGGTGCGGCCCTGGAAGTGGTAACGCCGCTCTTCATCGCGGACCGGTTCACGCTGATTATTCCGACCGAGCAGTTCAAGCGCCGTGCCGCATCGTCTGGCGCAAGGACAGGCGGATCGGAGTGACGTTCGATTAGGAACGTCGGCCGCCTGACGCATTATCACAATAGATCAGATCAAGGCTCCGAGTGGCAACTTTAAGACTACCAACTTGAATTCGAGCAGTAACCACGTTCCATAACGATCTTTCAGTAATTTGCGGCGTTTGCTCTCGTCATTATTTATGGCGAGACATTCCTATGCCAATCGCGCGATACATGGTCTGGGTTGGCACATCGCTTCTGGCACTGCTGTTCGGGGCAAATTGGCTGCTTCCCGAACCTCTGCCGGAGTCGGTGCATGACGCGATCGACAGGCCGGTTATTCGGATAGCTTCGATTCAGCAGTCGCCCGAACGGGTGGTCATTGACACCAATCAGCCCACGATAGTACCGCCACCGGCACTGTTCGAACGCTCGGGATCAGGCAATGCCTCGCCCCTGCAATCGTACGCTTCTGTGAACCCATCACCGGTGGTGGTCGACTCAGCCAGGAAGCGGCCGAAGGCAATCAAACGGCGTGAGGCCAAAGTTGCTTCCTACGAACCTGCCCAGTCGAACACGCTTGCCGCCACGCGCGGCGGCTCGACGACAATCGTACCGTCAGCCAGGCTATCGTTCGCGGATATCATTTCTGGACGGCTGGTGAGAAACCTTTTCAACCTGCATTGACCTCGCGGTAGCGCGAACTGTTTTGGGCAATCGAAATGGCTTTTTGAATCGACCTGACGGCATCGGCGGGATGAAGGACAATATTCCCTGGTAGCTCGCCTCCGGTGCGCGTGAACGAGTTCCGAGCTGGCACGTTTGAGACATGCCGACTGACCTTGGGAATGTACGCTGATCGGGGTAGACCGGAAATCGTTGGTAGCCGGTCAAAACTACGCGAATGACCCGTTACGGATATTGAGCATCGATCAACGCGTCCAAGGTCGTACCGGCCAATTCCGTAGCGAAAAACCATCGGTCCGATCACGCGCGGGCGATGAGGTAGCGGAACTTGTTGCTCAGATGGTACTGACCTGAAGGCTTCAGGTAGGGCGTAATCGAGTTCGCTACCGCCTCACGTGCGCGGTCCATGCCGGAATTTCGGATGGCTCGTTCAGCAGGGCCGGCAGACAGCATTGCACGAAGCGCAATGTCCAGGTTCGGATAGATCCAGGGACATTCAACGTCGACCACTGCTATCGGCGTAAGTCCGGCCTCGGATACCAGCGCTTTCAATTTGGATTCGTCGGACAATGCGAAAGGGCCAGGAGCTCCGGGCGGCGGCGGTGGCATCAACGCACCGAGGGCTTTGAGATGCCCGGCTGCCTCACAGTCCTCCGGCAAGCCCCAGGTTGCGATCACCACAATGCCATCCGGCTGCGTTACGCGGCGTGCCTCGCGCAGAGCGTTGACAGGCGACGCGGCATATTGAAACGCGTTGAAGCCAGTCACGACATCGAAACTTCCATCCGCGTGCGGCAGCGTTTCCATTTCGCCGACACGCAAATTGCGCCCAGGCAGGCGCTGACGCGCTATGTCGATGAACGCGGCCGATGCGTCGATGCCGGCGACGTTGGCAATTGTCTGTGAAAATACCTGCGCGGCAAGGCCAGGACCGCAACCGACATCGAGGCTCGACCGCGATTTCGTAAGTTCCGGCCGGCGCTGCACGCTCTCGTACAACGGAAGGAAGTGGCTTTCCTGCAATTCGGCATAATCGCGCGCTCGAGCACTCCACAGGTCGCCTTGCATTTGCGCGGAGCCGGTGACGTAGGACGATACAATGGTGTCATTCATCGTTGTCTCCTTGGGCGTTGAAATACCGCCGGGTGCTTGGCAAAAATGATTGGTCGTCGGGGGAGAAATGTGTTTGGGATGGCCCAAGCCGTCATGAGACCCTCGGCCCAGGCCTCATCCCAACGTGTTGGAATGTTCTGAAATGCTGGGCCACGAGACCCAGATCGGGCGCCTAGCCCGTTCGCGTTCCCATGCCAGCCTCGCGCGCGCGAACGATGGCTTGGGCCCGGTTGGGGATGTTCAGCTTATCGAAGATGCCATTGATGTGATTGCGAACGGTTTTTGGGCTTACCGATAGTTGGTCTGCGATCGCTGTATTGTCGAGGCCGCGAGCGATCAGTTCGAGGACCTCACGCTCGCGTTGCGTGAGTTCGGCAAACGCCGTCTCCTCGAAAGCGTCGGCCCGGCCTTGACCGTGCACAAAGCGGGCGATCTCGGCCAGGAACTGCTTCCAAGCCGGCTGATGCTCCAACAGGATGTGATTGCGGCTCTCCAACGGAACGAATTCCGCGCCGGCGATCGAGCTGGCCACCATGCGGCCTTCCCCGAACGGTACGCGGGCGTCATTCCGGGCGTGCAATACCAGCGTAGGGCAGCTGATCTTTGGCAACAGGTCGGTGACGTCCATGGCATCAAATCCACGGATCAGTCCCAGTGCGTTCTCTGGGGAGGTCGACATGCGCTGGAGGTCGGTGAACCAGCGGAATTGCTCCGGCGTGCTTTCGGGGATGAACATCGTGGTGTAGACCTGACGAAATGCCGGATTTTCGCGTCCCCAGCCAAGCTCGACAAGCTTAAGCATCATGTTGGCTTCTTCGAGGTCCCGTGCAGATGGGTTGCGCTTCAATCTGCCGCGGGCAAACGCGCCATACAGGACTAGATTGCTGACGCGTTCAGGATGGCGCGCCGCATAGGCAATGGCCAGGCCACTGCCCTGGCAGCAGCCGAGGAGAATGAAGCGCTTGAATCCTGCCGCATCGGCCACCGCCTCGAGATCACGAAGATTGGCATCGAATGACAGGTCCTGGACGGCCCGGTCTGACAGGCCGCAACCTCGGCCGTCGTATCGTGCCATGGTGTAGTTCTTCGCCATCTCGACAAGCCGCGGACGCCAGACGGGACTTTGCCAATCGAATTCGAGATGATTAAGCCAGGTTGCAACCTCTATCATCGCCGGACCTTTGCCCGTCGTGGCGTAGGCGATGCGAACCCCGTCTGAGGCCCTGCAGAAACGGATTTGCGGTGCCCTGAGCATTCCTCAGCTTGCGCTGCAATTCACGCCTTGGCAATCTACAGGTAGGCCACGGCCGATGGATCGGTCGGATTGGCTGGCGGCGATCTACCACCTGGCAGTATGTCCGTTCCCGGCACTTTCAGACCTCAAGCGATGTGCGACTCGAGTCCGGAATGCGCACCAAAGCGGACCTGCTCCGACCACTCCCAATTCATGGCTTTACGCCCTGGCGGATGATCTTGCTCTTCAACTAGGCCAGGGGGAGGCCGAGCCGGCCAAGGCCTGGAAACTTCAGGGCAGGGCGCCGGACGTCGAAGCCGAGGACGCCGCCGAAGAAATTGAGCTCGACCCCCTCGATCCAGCCTATCGTCAATCCGAGATAGCCACCCAGCGAGACGAACGCGCCCGTTCGCGAGGACGTGAGACCGAACCATTCGCCGTCATAGGGATAATCCTTTCCGATCGCCGTCGGCGGCAGCACGGCCTTGAGTTCCGGCACGGCGTTCAAGATGGCTTGAACGAAGGTATTCGAGTTCGGGCCCGGCCAGGGATTGTAATCACCATAGGATCGAAACCGGTAGTTCTCGATCACCGCGCGAATTCTTGGAAT
>JADGNP010000373.1 GCA_017883425.1 Candidatus Sulfotelmatobacter sp.
GTAGGCATGAATGCTTCCCGCCTGAATGGTCCGCATTCTGCTGGAAAACCGGAAGATGAACTCTTGCAGAGGAGCATACAGCCGCTTCTCGAACGTGGGCTCGATTCCACTCTCGAAGCGGATCTCTTTGGGGAAATACGGCGAGACATCGAAGACCGCCTGAATCTCGCGGCGCGGTTTGTACAAAACGGAGAAGATCATCCGCAATGCTTTGGAGAATGCGGTGGCGGTATATTCATTTTCCGCCGAGAGTCCCGGCAAGCCGCAGTCCCACACCGGTCCGCGCTTGCGCCCGAATCTCCTCACCCCGATCGCGACCAGGAGAGCCGCCGGTAGCATCAGAACCACGAGGCCAACCGCGATGACCACGGGCGATACCGTGCCACTGGTACGCATGCCTGCGGAGAGTACCAGCCCATGACCCGTCACCAGATGGGCGCCGACTCGCTGTCCGAGCAACTGCTCAGTCATCGCGTCAAATACCGGGAGAAACCAGGTCGCACCTAGGCCCAGGGCGGCGCAAGCCAGCGTCAACCAGCCCATGCCAATCAGCATGGTGCGGGGCGCCTCGTGCGCATTCCGGGATTCGGCGCCACGCGGCAGCGCCAGGAACGTGATCGCGAAAGCCTTCACGAAGCACGCGGCAGCCAGTGCCCCGGTCAACGCCAGCATCGAACCAGCCAGCGGAAACAGGATTCGCGTCAAGCCGCCGATCGCGCCGAATCCGGCCAAGAGCGTCTGGTAGGTCAGCCACTCGCTGACAAATCCGTTCAGCGGGGGAAGGCCGGAGATGGCGATCGCGCCTATCAGGAAACAGAACGCGGTCACCGGCATGGGACGGATGAGGCCGCCCATTTCCTCCATGTTGCGAGTCCCCGTGGAATGCAGCACCGACCCAGCCCCCAGGAACAGAAGACTCTTGAAGATCGCATGATTCAGAGTGTGGAACATGGCTGCGACCAGGGCCACGGCAGCCAGCATCGGATGTCCCGCAACCCGGAAAATCAAGGCCGCGCCCAGGCCCATAAGAATGATGCCGATATTCTCGATGCTGTGATACGCCAGGAGCCGTTTGAGGTCATGCTCCATCAAGGCGTACAGGACGCCCAGAACGGCAGAGACGACCCCGACGATGAGAACCAGCAAGCCGGCCCAGGACGGCACTCCTCCCAGCGAATCCAGGAAAATGCGGGTCATGCCATAGATTCCGGTTTTGATCACGATCCCGGAAAGCAAGGCCGAGACATTGCTCGGCGCGACCGGGTGTGCCGCGGGCAACCAGATATGGAAGGGGATGACACCCGCTTTAATGCCGAATCCCAAGAAGAAAAAAACAAACGCTGCGATCTGCTGTCCGCTGTTGAGTTGGGCTGCGACGGAACGGAAGCTGGCGAATTCGGCGCTGCCGCTGGCCTGGATCAACAGGGCGAAGCCAAGAAGCAGGCACCCGGCGTCAACGTGCGCCATGATGACGTAGAGCAATCCCGCTCGCCTGGTCTCCCGGTCTTCGTGGTAGAACGTCACCAGCCCGTAAGCGGCAAGCGCCATCACTTCCCACGCGATCAGGAACAGGAACGCGTTGGCGGCAGTAAAAGAGATCGTCAAGCTGAGAAGCAAGAGGTGGAACAAGAAGCCAAAAAAGCCAATGTTTCTCTTGCCCTCAAATGCTTTCAGGTAGCCGAATGAGTAGATGGAAACCGCAGCTACGGTGATCGCGAGGGCCAGATTGAAGAAGCCGGCCAGGGCATCGTAGGAGAAGCTGTAGGCAAAGAGCGGAATTCCCGAGGGGACCGACCACGCAACCGGTGTGCCTCGAAGGATGCCGAGAACGGCAGCGAGCCCTCCTAAGGCAGCACCCGCCAAGGCGGCGCTGCAACAGATACGTCGGGCCACCGCCGGTCTTCGCCAGCACGCGAGAGAAGCGACAGCGCCGGTCAAATAGGCGGCAACACTAAGCGCAAAGATCATGCCCAGTGAAAGGGTGTTCATGAAGCTTCTTCACCTTGGCCCGAAAAAAGAACTCTCGAGTAGCTTAGCTCAACGGATTCTGTGTGGGCCATACTTCCCCTCACTAATCTGCCACGAGCCTAAGAATGATAATAGGTGTTTCTCGCCAAGTGGAATGATAAAGTCGAGACCCACCGCCACCACTGCCCGCTTGTACCCGCGCCGTGCTTGGAGTTCCGCAGCTTCTGGCCTGAGTGTGTTGCTGGTCACCCAGAAGTGTGAGAGTCGTCACTGCGCAGCGGCCATCCGGCACTCATTATCGAAAAACGTTTTGGCAGGACGGTGTGGACCGGCTGGTGGCATGGTATGAGCCCGGATCTCGCAATGATCAGCGATGGAAAGAAGTTCATGTGGGATGGGCAGCTCTACGACAATAGAGAAGAAGCATCCCGCGCAGGGGAGTCATATCAGGGCGACAACTTCGAGATCCGGATGGTGGAGGAAGGCGGGAAGTTCCTGGTGTACAGCAGGAGGACCGTCAAGGAAACCGTAGTCACTGCGTAGTAGCGGGCACCCTCGGTAGAGGTGGCAAATGGCAGTAGGCATATTGCCGGTTCAAAGCGATCCGACACTGCTGGCCGACATTCGGCGGTATGGGAAGTTCGACCCTACGGGCTGCTATCAGTGCGGAAGCTGCACCATCTCCTGTGATCTGGTCGAGGGTTCTGTAAGCTTTCCCCGAAAGAGCATCCGCTACGCTCTTCTGGGGCTGAGAGCGCCGCTCCTCGGAGACCTCGAACCCTGGATCTGCCACGACTGCGGCGATTGCTCCATTGTCTGCCCGCGCCAGGCGGAGCCCAGGATTTCGATGGCCACGCTGCGGCGCTTCCTCAGCGGCCAGTATGAACGGACGGGCATGGCGTCCAAGCTCCTCACGTCCCGGGCGTGGTACTTTGGCTCGCTGGCCTTTGCTGCGGTGCTCGTCGTGCTGCTGATCCTCTGCTACCACCTGTGGTACGTGGGACTGCCCTTTTCCGGCCTGGCCACGCCGCTCGGGATGGAGCACATGTTCCCCACCATGACGTATTTCACGCTCACGGTGATGCTCTTTCCGGTGCTTCTCCTGCTGTCCCGCGTCCACCGCGTCTGGCTGCTCACCATGGGCGGCGAGCCACGGCCATCCATCCCGTTCTCTGTCTATGTCATTGAGGCATGGACGTACGTGTACCAGTCGGTGACCCACTCGCTGATGAGGAAGTGTCCGGAAAGAGGCCGATGGCTGGGGCATTGGATCCTTGCCCTGGGCACGGTCATGATGCTGACCATCAAGGTCTTCGCTCTGCGGTGGTTTCAAACCGACAACATCTATCCCGTGTACAACCCGCAGCGCTGGCTGGGATACCTCGCCGCCGCCTTCATCTTCTACGGCATCGGTGACATCCTCATCGGACGGGTGCGGGCGAAGAAGGAGATCTACAAGGAAACGCGGCTGGAGGATATGGTCTTCCCCATCCTGCTTCTGCTCACGGCGTTCAGCGGACTCGCCGCACACATTTTCAGGTATACAGGCTTGGCTTTCGCGGCTCACTGCACGTACGCCCTGCATGTGATCGTCGCCACGCCGATGCTAGTGGTAGAGATGCCGTTCGGCAAGGCGGCGCACATGATGTATCGCCCGCTGGCCTTGTACTTCCAGGCGGTCAAGGAGCGGGCCGCACAGCTGGCGCCCGCCGGGGAGGTCATCGGTCATGTCGTCTGAACTGACCCAACCCCATCCGGTCGGTGCCGCCCTGGTGGTTGGTGGAGGCATCGGCGGCATGCAGGCGGCCCTCGATCTCGCCAACGGCGGCATCAAGGTGTACTTGGCCGAGCGCGGCCCTGCCATTGGCGGGGTCATGGCGCAGCTCGACAAAACCTTTCCCACCAACGATTGCGCGATGTGCACCATGGCGCCGCGCCTGGTCGAGATCGGCAGGCACAAGGACATCGACATTCTCACCTTGAGTGAGGTGGAACGCGTCGAGGGGCTGCCGGGGAATTTCACGGTCAGCATCAAGAAGCAGCCGCGATTTGTGGACGCGACAAAATGCACGGGTTGCGGCGCCTGCACGACGGAGTGTCCAGTAGCGTTGCCCTCCGAGTTCGATCAGGGGCTGGGAGAGCGGAAGGCGATCTACCGGCCGTTCCCGCAAGCCGTCCCCAACATCTTCGCGATTACGCGCCGTGGGATCGCTCCCTGCCAGGCCGGATGCCCCATCCATCAAAGCGCCCAGGGCTATGTGACTCTGATCGCGCAAGGACGCTTCGACGAGGCGCTGCAGGTCATTCTGCGAGACAACCCGATTCCGTCGATCTGTGGCCGGATCTGCACGCACCCCTGCACCGCCGCCTGCACCCGCACCAACGTGGACGATCCGGTGAATGTGCCGGCGTTGAAGCGTTTCGTTACCGACCGCTGCCCCGATTACAAGTTGCCGCAACCAACCGTGCCCGAACGTCCGGAGAAGATTGCCATCGTGGGGTCGGGCCCCGCCGGCCTTCTCTGCGCCTACCAGCTCCGGCAGAAAGGCTATAGCACGACGATCTTCGAGGCACTTCCGGTGGCGGGCGGGATGCTGGCGGTCGGCATTCCTTCTTTTCGGCTGCCCCGGCCCCTGCTGAATGCCGAGCTGGACCGGATGCGCGCGATCGGGATCGAGATCCTGCTGGATACGCCGGTGGGACGCAGCATCTCGTTCGAAGAATTGCGCAAGAGCTACGCGGCGGTCTTCGTCGCCATCGGGGCGCACGTGGAACGGAAGCTCGGCATCCCCGGTGAGGGCATGTCGGGTGTCACCGGCGGGGTGGAATTCCTGCGCCGGCTCAACCTCGACGGTCCGGTACTCCCAGGCCACCACGTGCTGGTGGTGGGAGGAGGCAATTCGGCGCTGGACGCGGCGCGCGCCGCCCTCCGTTGCGGGGCGGCAGAGGTGACGATCGTCTACCGGCGAACCCGAGCAGAAATGCCCGCTGACCATCGGGAGATCGAGGACGCGGAACGCGAAGGCGTCAAGTTGATGTTCCTCGCCGCACCCAAGTCATTTCAGTCGGGCCGCGGCGGGCGCGTAGCTGGCCTTCAGTGTCTGAAGATGAAGCTCGGCAAGCGCGATGCCAGCGGCCGGCCAGCTCCGGAGCCGATTCCAGGCTCGGAGTTCGTCATTCCCTGCGACGCAGTTGTGGCCACCATTGGCCAAGTCCCCGATGTGAATGCCCTGGGTGAACGGCTGGGTCTGGCGACCACCAAATCGGGAACGCTCCGTGCCGATCCGCTGACGCTGGAGACAGAGCTGCCCGGGGTGTTCGCGGGCGGAGATTGCGTGACCGGTCCCGACGTGGTGGTGACGGCGATGCTCGCGGGCAAGAAGGCCGCCGATTCTATCGATCGCTGGCTCAACGGCCGGGACCTCCGTGAGGGACGCGAACAGGAAGGGCCCTATCACACCGAGTACGTCGTGGACACGGCGGGCGTGCTGATGCAGCGCCAAATACCGGTGCCCTCCCTCGACCCCGCGACCCGCGGCCGGACCTTCGACGAGGTCCACACCGGGTACACACCCGCGCAAGCGATCACCGAGGCGAAGCGCTGCCTCGCGTGCGGCATCTGCTGCGATTGTCATATCTGCGCAACGGCATGCCAGGCCAATGCGATCGACTACGCACAAACAGCGGAGACTCACGAGTTAAAGGTAGGCGCCATCATCCTCGCTCCCGGATACGAGATCTTCGATGCCCGGTTAAAGAAGGACCTGGGTTA
>JADGNP010000044.1 GCA_017883425.1 Candidatus Sulfotelmatobacter sp.
TTCCTCGACTACGTTCCGCCATCCGCGATGCGGATGACGGAACTCCGCTCGGAATGACAGACCGTGTAGGGGTGTCACTATATTCTGCAAACCTCAATAAGCGACTTGCTCCTTGGGAATGAAGGCTTTGTCGATGTTGACCGCTCAGTGAGCGGGGCTCGGACGGGGAGCGCCGGGCGATGAGGGCTCGGGCCGGGCGTTTTCCTCGCCGCCCCGCAAGGCCAATCGCAAACGGTCGAGATACACGTAAACGACCGGCGTGGTGAACAGCGTCAGCATCTGGCTCACGATCAGCCCGCCTACGATTGTGATCCCCAACGGCCGGCGCAACTCGGAACCAGTTCCCGTGCCCAAAGCCAGCGGCAGCCCGCCCAGCAGTGCCGCCATCGTCGTCATCATGATAGGACGGAAACGCAGGATGCACGCGTCGTAAATCGCTTCCACCGGCTTCTTTCCCTGGGTGCGTTCCACGTCGAGAGCCACGTCGATCATCATGATGGCGTTTTTCTTCACCAGTCCAATCAGCAGGATGATGCCGATCATTCCAATTACGTTGAGCTCGTTGTGCGTCAACAGCAGCGCCAGAAGCGCGCCTACACCTGCCGACGGGATTGTCGAGAGAATCGTGATGGGATGAATATAGCTTTCATAAAGCATGCCCAGTACGATGTAAACAGTGAACACGGCAGTCAGAATTAGGATCTTTTGGCTCGACAAAGAATCCTGAAAAGCCGCGGCCGTCCCTTGAAAGCTGGCCGAAACGGTCGGCGGAAAGCCGATGGTGCGCTGGGCATTCTGAATCGCTTGTGTGGCCTGGCCCAGAGAAACTCCCGGCGCCAGGTTGAAGGAGATCGTTACCGATGGCACCTGGCCCTGGTGATTCACGGCCAGCGGAGTATTCGATGCCTCGTAGTGAGTGAAGGCCGCCAGTGGCACAGGCGTTCCGTTGGTGGAGCGCAGGTAGATGTTCTGCAGCGCTTCGGGAGTCTGCTGGAATTGCGGCGCTACTTCCATGACCACGTGATACTGGTTGAGAGCGCGGTACATGGTCGAGACCTGCCGCTGGCCAAACGCGTCGTAAAGAGCATTGTCCAACGTCTGCGGAGTGATCCCCATCCGGCTAGCCGTGTCGCGGTCGATGACCAGCTTGGCCTGCAGCCCCTTGTCCTGCTGGTCCGAGTTCTGGTCGCGCAATTCAGGCAGGGTTCTCAGTTTTTGCAGCAATCGTGGCGACCAGTTGTTCAAGTCGTCGAGGTTGGCGCTCTGCAGGGTGTACTGGTATTGCGCATTGCCGGAGCGCCCGCCAATGGTGAGGTCCTGGGCGGACTGTAAAATCAGCGTCGCGCCCGGCACCACGGACAGCTTTGCGCGAAGACGGTTGATCACATCGTCCGCAGTCACAACCGGGCAGCGCTGCCAGAAATGCTGCTTATGGCAATTATTGCGTTGTTCCAGTGGCTTCAGCATCATGAAGAACCGGCCTTGGTTCGCCGCAGTGTTTCCGCCGGCAAAACCAACCACCGAGTCGACCGCCGGATCCTTCATCACGATGTCCACGTAGCGATGCATCTTATCGCTCATCGACTGAAACGAAATATCCTGCGCGGCCATCACGCCTCCCATGATGCGTCCCGTATCCTGCTGCGGGAAGAAGCCCTTGGGTACGATGTAATACAGGTAACCGCTCAGCAACGCGACCAGGATGGTTACGACAAGCGTTGGGAGTTGATGTGCCAGGACCCACGTCAAAGAATGCCGGTAGCTTAAAAGGAGCCTATTGAACACCCACTCGCTCCCGCGGTAGAAGAAATTGTGCTTTTCGTTCTTCGCCGGTCGCAGGAACTTCGCGCACATCGTCGGTGTAGTCGTCAGCGAAACCACGAGCGACACGCCAATCGCGATACTCAAAGTGACCGCGAATTCCCGGAAAAGCCGCCCCACAATTCCACCCATCATCAGCAAGGGAATGAACACGGCGACCAGCGAGGTGCTCATCGAGAGCACAGTGAACCCTATCTCAGCAGCCCCCTTGAATGCGGCCTGCACCGCGCCCATGCCGTGCTCCAGGTAACGCGTGATGTTCTCCAGCACGACGATCGCATCATCCACCACAAAGCCAGTCGAAATCGCCAGTGCCATCAGAGACAAGTTGTCCAGACTGTAGCCCAGCAGGTACATTCCGCCGAATGTTCCGACCAGCGAAAGCGGCACGGCAATACTCGGAATAATGGTGGCCCGCACGGTGCGCAGAAATGCGAATACCACCAGGATCACGAGAATGACCGAAATGAGCAGTGTGGTTTCGATGTCCTTGACCGACGCGCGAACCGTTACGGTGCGGTCCATCGCAATCGTCAGGTTGATCGCCGGAGACATCGAGGACCGCAGAAATGGCATCAGCGCCCGCACCCGGTCGACGGTCTCAATGATGTTGGCTCCGGGTTGACGGAACACAATGATCAGAACGCCAGGCTTGCCGTTGGCCAGGCCGATGTTGCGCCGGTCGGAAACCGAATCCGTCACGTCGGCCACGTCTCCCAGGCGCACTGCCGCGCCGTTGTGGTAAGCAACAATCAAGGGCCGGTACTGGTCCGCGGTGAAGAGTTGATCCGTAGCGCTGAAGGAGTACGACGTCGTGCTGTTGGAGACCTGGCCCTTGGGGCGGTTCGCATTCGCGGCGTTGAGGGCGGTGCGAACCGTGTCAAGCCCGATCCCCAGCTTGTTCAGCAGGGTTGGATTCACTTCTGCGCGCACGGCGGGCTGCGCCGCCCCGCCCACGAAGACCTGGCCCACGCCATCCACCTGCGCGAGCTTCTGCGCCAGAATCGAATCCGCGGCGTCATATATCTGCGGCACCGTCATGGTGTCCGACGTCAGCGCAAGAATGAGGACCGGCGCGTCCGCTGGGTTCGACTTCCGGTAGCTCGGATTGCTCGGCAGGTTGGCGGGGAGTTGGCTGCGTGCCGCGTTGATGGAGGCTTGAACGTCGCGCGCGGCCGCATTGATATCCCGGGTCAAATCGAATTGCAGCGTAATACTGGTCGTCCCCAGCTGACTCGACGAAGTCATCTGGTTCACCCCGGAGATGCGCCCAAACTGCCTTTCCAGCGGCGTTGCCACTGCCGACGCCATGGTCTGCGGGGCCGCGCCCGGCAGGCCCGCGCCTACGCCGATCACAGGAAAATCGACCCTCGGCAGCGAAGCTACCGGAAGAAAATTGAAGGCAAGAATTCCCGACAGCAGCAGAGCCGCCGCCATTAATGACGTGCCAATTGGACGCCGGATAAATGGAGCCGAAATACTCATTGTCTAATCAGTATGTCTACTCAGTACGTCTAATCCGCCGACATGGGCTCCTGGGGAATGGGATTGCCGATCTTGTAGCGCGAAAACCTTTGTGCCAGCCGGTCGAACCACAGATAAATCACCGGCGTGGTGTACAGCGTCAGCAACTGGCTAAGGAGCAATCCGCCGACAATCGTGATGCCGAGCGGCCGGCGCAGTTCCGCACCGGTTCCCGATCCCAGCGCCAGCGGCAGGCCGCCGAGCAGCGCCGCCATCGTCGTCATCATGATGGGCCGGAAACGCAGCAGGCATGCCTGATAGATCGCTTCCTCCGGCGGCTTATGTTCTTCGCGCTCCGCCTCAAGCGCGAAGTCAATCATCATGATGGCGTTCTTTTTCACAATGCCGATGAGAAGAATGATGCCGATCAGCGCCACCACGGTTAAGTCGTTTCCCGTGATCATCAGGGCCAGAATCGCGCCCACGCCCGCCGAAGGCAGGGTGGAAAGAATCGTCACGGGGTGAATGTAGCTCTCATACAAAACGCCGAGCACAATGTAGACCGTGATCACCGCTGCCAGAATCAAGTAGGGCTCCGACGCCAGCGAGTTCTGAAACGCCGCGGCTGTCCCCTGAAACGCCGCGTGGATACTGGGAGGCAACTGGATTTCTTTTTCGGCTTGCTGGATTGCCTTGGTCGCGTCTCCCAGCGATGATCCGGGCGCCAGGTTGAACGACAGCGTCACCACGGGAAACTGCCCCTGATGGTTGACGGCAAGAGAGGCGTTGCTCGACTGCATCCGCGTGAACGTCGAGATCGGAACCGGCGCGCCGCTGGTGGTCACCGCCGCGCCATTGGCTGTGGGCGCGCCCGAATTCGCCGTCACGGTGCTGGGGCGGATGTAAATGTCCTTCAGAGCATCCGGAGTCTGCGCGAAACTCGGCAGAACTTCGAGGATGACGTGATACTGGTTCAGTTGCGTGAAGATGGTCGAAACCTGCCGTTGTCCGAAAGCGTCATACAACGTGTTGTCGATGGCCTGCGGCAAAATGCCCAGCCGCGACGCGGTGTCCCGGTCAATCGTTACCATCGTCTTGAGGCCGTTGTTGAGTTGGTCTGTAGCCACATCGCGCAATGCGGGCAAGGTTTGCAGCTTGGCCACCAGCTTTGGTGTCCACTGCGTCAACTCCTGCGCGTCCGCATCCTCGATCGAATATTGGAATTGGGTGCGGCTCACGCGGTCTTCCACCGTGAGATCCTGCACCGGCTGCATGTAGAGCGTAATGCCATCGACCTTCGCCAACTCCGGCTGCAGTCGCCGGATGATCGCCGAAGCATTGTCGGAGCGCTCGTTGACTGGCTTCAGATTGATCTGGATCCGGCCCTGGTTCGGCGTTGTGTTGGTACCGTCCACTCCGATGAACGACGACAGGCTGTCCACCGCCTTGTCTTGCAGAATGATCTTTGCCAGTTCCTGCTGCCGCTGCGCCAAGGCATCAAAGGAAACGTAGTCGGGCGCTTCCGACACACCCAGGATCACCCCCGTATCCTGCACCGGAAAAAATCCCTTGGGCACGATCACGTACAAGAAGAGCGTCAGAATGAGGGTTCCGAACGTCACTAGCAGCGTCGCGGTCTGGTGCTTCAGCACCACTTTCACGGTGCGTCCGTAAAACGCGATGATTCGGTTGTAATAGTCTTCGGTTGCTTCGTAGAAGCGCCCCTGCTTGCCTTCCCCGCGATGCTTGAGCAGCTTGGCGCACATCATCGGCGTCAGCGTCAGAGAGACTCCCGCCGAGACCAGAATCGTGACTGCCAGGGTGACCGCAAACTCACGGAACAGCCGTCCTACAATGTCGCCCATGAACAGCAGCGGGATGAGCACCGCAATCAGCGAAACGGTCAGCGAAACAATCGTGAACCCGATCTGTCCCGCTCCTTTCAACGCGGCGTCCAGCGGGGAGTCTCCCGCTGCCAGGTACCGGTCGATGTTCTCGATCATGACGATAGCGTCATCCACCACGAAGCCGGTGGAGATGGTCAGCGCCATGAGCGTCAGATTGTTCAGGCTATAGCCCAGCAGGTACATCACGCCGAACGTGCCAATCAGCGAGAGCGGTACGGCAACGCTCGGAATCACCGTCGCGGCAAGATTCCGCAGGAACAGAAAAACAACCAGCACCACCAGGGCGATGGCCAGCATCAATTCAAATTCCACGTCCTTGACCGAAGCGCGGATCGTGGTGGTGCGGTCGGTGAGAATCTGCACCTTCACCGCCAACGGCAGGGACGCCTGCAACTGGGGCAGAAGCTTCTTGATCCGGTCCACCACGCTGATGATGTTGGCGCCGGGCTGGCGCTGGATGTTCACGATCACGGCCGGCGTCAGATTCATCCACGCGGCGAGCCGGATATTCTCCGTTCCGTCGATGACGTTCGCGACATCGCTAAGCCGCACCGGCGCATTGTTGTGATAGGCGACGACGATCGGCTTGTACTGCTCGCTGGAAAAAAGCTGATCGTTGGCCCCGATCGTGTAGGCCTGCCGCGCGCCATCGATCACGCCCTTGGCTTGATCCACGTTCGCCTGGGCCAGCGACGCACGCAGATCCTCCAGACTCAGTCCATAGGAAGCTAGCGCAGTCGGGTTGGCCTGAATACGCACCGCCGGCTTCTGCCCGCCGCTGATCGAAACCAGTCCCACGCCCGGCAGTTGCGAGATCTTCTGCGCCAGCGAAGTATCCGCTAGATCTTCCACCTTCGACAAGGTCAGGGAATCCGAAGTCAGGGCCAGAGTGAGAATTGGCGCGTCGGCCGGATTGACTTTGTTGTAGATGGGAGGATTCGGCAGATCCGCCGGCAAGTACGTCGAGCCCGAGTTGATCGCAGCCTGCACCTGCTGCTCTTCCACGTCAATGCTCTGATCGAGGCCGAACTGCAGCGTGATCACCGAACTGCCAAACGAACTGGTCGAGGTCATCTGGCTCAGGCCGGGCACCTGGCCGAACTGCCGCTCCAGCGGAGACGTGACCGACGAAGCCATCACGTCGGGATCCGCCCCCGGATAGAACGTCACCACTTGAATGGTTGGATAGTCGACCTCGGGCAGCGCCGACACGGGCAACTGCATGAACGCAACCCAGCCGACCAGAAGCACGCCGACCATGAGCAGCGTGGTCGCGACCGGCCGGAGGATGAATAAACGTGAAGGACTCATGAACCTGGGTTACCTGAAGCTGGTTTACCTGAAGTTGGGGCGCCTGAACCTGAGGTTCCCGCAGCCTGCCCGTGTCCGCCGCTGTTGATCGGTGACACACCCCGTGCGCCACTCGCCCCGCCGCTCGGAGCCGTAGTGCGCGGCTCAATTCGGCTGCCTCGTTGCAGTTTGTCCTGGCCATCGGTGACCACCACATCGCCTGGATTGAGTCCGCTCGTGATCACCGTCGTATCTCCCTGGGTCAGAGAGACCGTAACTGGGCGATCCTGCACCGTCTTGTCGGGGTTCACCGCGTAAACGAACGTGCCCTGCGGACCACGCAGAATCGCCGCCGTCGGCACGACTGTGCTGTCTTTTCGCGTCTCCAGAAGCAGATCAGCGTTTACGAACTGGTTCGGCCAGAGCTGGCTGTCTGTGTTGGCGAAGACGGCCTTGAGCTTCGCGGTACCGGTCGTGGGGTCAATCTGATTGTCAATCGTGAGTAGCGTGCCGGTCGCCAGCTTGGTTTGATCGTCGCGGCTGAAAGCATCCACTTCGAGAGTTCCCTGCTTCATGTGCTTCGACACATTCGGCAAAACGTCCTCCGTCAGCGTGAAGATCACGGCAATCGGCTGCAACTGCATCAAAACCAGCATGGGATTCGCGTCCGAGGCGTGAGCGATGTTGCCTGGATCGACTTGCCGCAGTCCGACGCGCCCGCTGAACGGCGCGGTAATGTGGCAGTACACGATCTGCAGCCTGGCGTTCTCGATCTGCGCTTGATCCGTGCGTACTGTGCCTTCAAGCTGGTCGACCAGAGCCTTCTGCGTGTCGACCTGCTGCTGTGCAATGCTGCCTGAGGGAATCAGCGATGTGTAACGCTCGAGATTAAGCTGGGCGT
The DNA here is from genome assembly GCA_017883425.1 of Candidatus Sulfotelmatobacter sp. Classification (GTDB taxonomy): domain Bacteria; phylum Acidobacteriota; class Terriglobia; order Terriglobales; family Acidobacteriaceae; genus Sulfotelmatobacter. The sequence continues at coordinate 7,384 of JADGNP010000044.1, forward strand.
CGTGCCGTTGCGCTTGGTCGCGGAATAACTGTGCCTGCATCTGCTCCAGCTGAACCTGGAACGGACGGGCGTCAAGCTCGATCAGCAGTTCTCCCTGCTTGACGTTTTGACCTTCCTGGACATTCACCTTCATGATCTGTCCGTCGACGCGGCTCTTGATGTTGGCCGTGTTGAACGCGGTCACCGCCCCCAGGCCCGACAGGTAGACGGGTACGTCTCGCCGCTGCACCTGCGCGGTCGCCACCGAAACGGCACGAGGTGCGGCCGCCTGCGCCTTCTGTTGCTTGGAGTCGGCGCCGCTGCTGCAGCCGACGAAAAAGGCGCAAACCGCCACCAGGGCGAGGACCGTCATGACGCGGGAAACTCGCACCGTCGTCCCGCGGGGTTTTGTTTCAGAAAGGTCAGTCATATTCACAGGTTAGTCCGTCGCCGTTCTTTTCCGACACAGGCTCGGCAGGAAGTAAAAGTATTAGACGTAAGCATTGTAGGCTCGGTTGCGGCAACTTACCCCGGGGAGGCAGGAAATTCTCTACGCCCGGGGGGCCTCCCCCTTGAGCGGCTCAGGTAGGAACCAGAAATGCAGTTGCTATAGTAAAACCGCGCCTAACCAGCATCAACCGCGGCCCATCCGCAGGTCAAGACCGGGGCGAAGGTTTTACAAATCTTTACTCGCTTTGACCTTCTGTTCACGGTCAGGACGCTTTTAGCGCCGTCGGGGCGGGGTGCCGCGCCTCATACGCCACAATCTCCGCCTCATGTTGAAGCGTGAGCCCAATGTCGTCCAGTCCGTTCAACAGACAATGGCGGATGAATTCGTCGATGGAAAACGTCGCGCGGAATCCCTGATCGTCGCGCACTTCGCACTTCTCCAGGTCGATGGTGACCTGATAGTTGTCGATCTCTCTCGCGCGCTGCATCAGTTGCGCAACTTCGTCCTCGCTCAGTCGCACGGTGAGGAACCCATTCTTCGTGCTGTTATTGGCGAAAATGTCGGCGAAGGAAGACGAGATCACCGCGCGGAAGCCGAAGTCGGCCAGCGCCCATACCGCATGCTCGCGCGACGATCCGCAGCCAAAATTCTTCCCCGCGATCAGAATGCTCGCGCCTTCGTACCGCGGTTCATCCAGCACGAAGTTACCGTTCTTCTTTCCATCCGTGCCAAACCGCCAGTCATAAAACACAAACTGTCCAAAGCCCGTCCGCTCGATCCTCTTCAGAAATTGCTTGGGGATGATCTGGTCGGTATCCACGTTGACCCGGTCGAGCGGCGCCACGCGGCCGCGGTGCACTGTGAATGGTTTCATTCCTTCATCCTTAGTTTGTCATTTCGAGCGGAGCAGAATTGCCCGTTTCGGGCAATTCCGCGGAGTCGAGAAACCTGCTTCTGCTCTGTGTCTAATCAGAATCTGCTTTTGACTGCTCACTGAAATTTCCAGTTGCGGATGTCGGTAAAGTGCCCCGCAATCGCCGCCGCCGCGGCCATCATCGGGCTGACTAGATGCGTCCGCCCTCCACGCCCCTGCCGCCCTTCAAAATTCCGGTTGCTGGTCGAAGCGCAGCGCTCCCCCGGCTGCAAAATGTCGGGATTCATTCCCAGGCACATCGAGCATCCCGACTCGCGCCACTCAAAGCCGGCATCCTGAAAAATCTGGTGCAGCCCTTCCTGCTCGGCCGCCCGCTTCACCGTCTGCGATCCCGGCACCACCATCGCTCGCACGTTCGCGCTTACGTGATGTCCCTTGGCCACGCGCGCCGCCGCCCGCAAATCTTCAATCCGCGAATTCGTGCACGATCCGATAAACACGCGGTCAATGCCGATGTCCTCAATCTTCTTCCCCGGCTCCAGCCCCATGTACTGCAAAGCGAGTTCCGTGGCGCGCCGGTCCGCTTCGTGCAAGCCTTTCACCTCCGGCACGCGCCCCGTGATCGGAGCCACCATCCCCGGATTCGTTCCCCAGGTCACGAACGGACAAAGCTGCGCTCCATCGATCTCCACCACCTTGTCGAAAGTTGCGCCGTCGTCGGTCGGCAGGCTCCGCCAATCCGCGACAGCCTTCTCCCATTCCGCATCCCGCGGAGCAAATCGTTTCCCCTTCACATACGCCATGGTCGTCTCATCGGGCGCCACCATGCCGGCCCGCGCTCCCGCCTCGATGCTCATGTTGCACAGCGTCATGCGCCCTTCCATCGAGAGCGCGCGCACCGCTGGCCCCGCGTATTCGATCACGTGCCCGGTCGCGCCGTCGGTCCCGATCTGCCCGATAATCCCCAGCGCCAAATCCTTCGCAGTGACGCCATCCGCCAACCGCCCGCGCACGTCGATCTTCATCGTTTTCGGCGTCTGCTGCGCCAGACACTGTGTCGCTAGAACGTGCTCCACCTCTGACGTGCCAATGCCAAAGGCGAGCGCTCCGAACGCTCCGTGCGTGCTGGTATGGCTGTCGCCGCAGACAATCGTCATCCCCGGTTGTGTCAGCCCCAGTTCCGGACCAATCACGTGGACGATTCCCTGGTCCGGCGAATCCATGTCGAACAGCCGGATTCCGAACTCCTTGCAGTTGCTCTGCAACGCCGCGATTTGCTTGGCGGCGATCAGATCAGTAATCGGCGTTCCGCGCGGTTCCGTAGGAATGTTGTGATCCACCGTCGCGACGGTGCGTGACGGTTGCCGCACCTTCCTCCCGGCAACTCGCAAGCCCTCGAAAGCCTGCGGCGACGTCACCTCATGCACCAGATGCAAGTCGATATACAGAATAGGCGATCGCGCCGCCGGCTGCGCCACCAGGTGTGCGTTCCAAATCTTCTCGAATAATGTGCGCGTTGCTGCCATGGATGCAATTGAAGAAAACGGGTAGATGTCAGTTTTTCACAAAGCGGAGGATGTGGGCAAGGCGCGGGAAAGCCGCATTTTGCAGAACATCCATGTAGGGACAGCCGCCCCCGGCTGTCCGTCGAGCGCAGCTCGACAAGTTCTGAGGCGCCCCTAAACAGCAACCTTTGCAACTTCTTCCAGTGGGGTCCTCCGAACTCCGAGAATTCACAGCCCGTTGTGACATGTGACCTTGACCTCGAAATTCAAAGAGCAGATCATCGTCAAGGCGGAGGCGGTGTACGCAGGAATTGCGAGTGAGGCCCTAAGTCCTTTGTTGTCAAGATTTTGACCTCTAAGTCCTAGGCGCTCAAGATTTTGCACGGCATCTTTGCAGACCCCGCGCCATTCAAGCCTTTCAGAGGGGGGTGGGGGAGGGGGGTACCCCCCGCATTCGAGCTTTTCCCAAAACGAACCGTTCAAAAACAACGCGTCCACAGCCCCGACGCGGACTATTTTTTCGGCGGATTTTCACAGCTCTCGCCAGCTCTTCTCTGCGTGCTCTGCGAGTTTCCTCAGCGAACTCTGCGGTTAAATGCTCTTGCTCGAAACCTAAACTCGCACCACAGCCCGTTGTTGAGCCAACTGCTGAGAGAGAAAATTCAAATACGCTTCCATCCCCTCGCCGGTTTTTGCCGAGAGTCGGAAGATCTGCATTCCCGGACGAACAGACTCGATGCTCGTCCGCGCAGTCTCCCAATCAAACTCAACCGCGCCCGCGAGTTCGTTCTTGGTTATGACTGCGACGTCCGCGCTGTTGAAGATTGTCGGATACTTTAGCGGCTTGTCTTCCCCCTCGGTCACCGACATCAACACCAGACGAAGATTCTCCCCCAGATCGTACGAAGACGGACAGACCAGGTTTCCGACGTTCTCGATAAACAGAAAATCCAGTTGATGCAGATCCCACTCCTGCAGCGCATTCTGCACCATCGCCGCCTCCAGATGGCACAGAGTTCCGGTCGTGATCTGCTTCACCGGAGCTTTGCTGCGCGCCAGACGCACGGCATCGTTTTCGGTCGCCAGATCCCCCACCAGCGCTGCCACTCGATAGCGAGGCTGCAATTGCGTCAGTGTCTTTTCCAGGAAGGTGGTCTTTCCCGAGCCCGGACTCGAAACCAGGCTTACCACGAACACTCCCGCCGCGCGGAATTGTTCGCGCAGAGCGCGCGCGATCACGTCGTTCTGCTTCAATACATTCCTGCGCACTTCGACCAGACGTGGCTCGCTCATTCCTGCACCTCTTCTTCCTGCACCTCTTCCTCTTGCACCTCGAGCGCAAAGACCTCAAGTTCCTTGCCTTGACGTATGTCCATCGTCGGCGTACCGCATTCCGGACACGCAAACAACTGCACCGACTGCAACACCCGCTCTTTTTGGCACTGCAGGCAGAACACGATTACCGGAACATCCTCCACCATCAGTTGCGATCCCTGCAGCGGCGTGTCCTGGCATGCGACTTCGTAGGAGAACATCAGCGCATCCTTGACCACGCCCGCAAGCGCGCCCAGCCTGAGATGCACGGCGCTGACCTGCACGCCGCGACGCTGCGATTCATCCAGGGCAGCATCCACAATGCTCATCGCAATCGACAGTTCGTGCATGCTCTCGCCGTGCGTATTCTATACCCGATGGCGAAGGGCCTGCGGCGATCGGTTGGACGACTCTCCCCTGCGGCGAGTATGATCCCCTGTTATCCAAATCTGCCGGAGAACGCGCGGAAAGCCGCTTTCCGCTGAGTCGATCAGACTCTCCACGAGGACAATATGCTTGATCTTTCCACGACCTACCTGGGACTAAAGCTCCGCACGCCGTTGGTCTCCTCTGCATCTCCTCTGACGCAGGACATCGATAGCATCCGTCGGCTGGAAGATGCTGGAGCTTCTGCCATAGTCTTTCATTCACTCTTCGAAGAGATGGCACAAGACGCACAGTCCGCGCCAACTCGCCCTGCGCTCGATCGTTACCTGGGCCTTCTGCGCAAGGCGAAAGAATCCGTTGCCGTCCCCGTGATCGCCAGCCTCTGCGCCACGACTCCAAAAGGATGGACAGAATATGCGCAGCAAATCGAGCAGGCCGGAGCAAGCGCCCTTGAACTCAATCTCTATCAGGTTCCGAGCCAGGCGGATGTTGCCGGTGCTCAACTCGAAGACGGATACGTGGAAGTTGTGAAGGCAGCGAAATCCGCGGTGAAGATTCCAGTCGCGGCCAAGCTGACGCCGTTCTTCACCAGCATGACCAACATGGCCAAGCGCTTCGACGCTGCCGGCGCGGACGGTCTGGTCCTGTTCAATCGCTTCTACCAACCCGACATGAACCTCGACGCCCTGGACATTCAACCCAACGTTTTGCTCAGCACTTCTGAGGCGCTACGCCTTCCATTCACCTGGATTGGCATGCTCTACGGCCGTATCAAGGCAAATCTTGCCGGATCGAGCGGCGTCCATATTCCGGACGACGTCGTGAAGCTGCTTCTGGTTGGTGCGGACGTGACCATGGTGTGCTCGGCCCTGTTACGCCACGGCATCAGCCATCTCCGCGATCTCGAAGCTGGGCTGCGCCAGTGGATGGAGAAACACGAATACGAGTCGGTCGCCAATCTTAAAGGGAACCTCAGCCAACTGCGTTGCTCGGACCCGGCCGCGTTCGAGCGAGCGCAGTATGTGAACGCGGTGAAAGGAATCCAGAACGTCGTGCTCACGGGCCGCGAGGCTTGGAGAATCCTCAGCGGAGAGTGAGCGCGGTACGGTTCACTTCAAAAGCTGGCCGATGAAGACTCCGTAGGGCTCCACTGTCACCACGTCCCCCTTCGAGGAAGATTTTCCGGTTGCCACCAGACTCTTCGCCGATGAGAACCCATTCTTGCCTAACTCAAAGTTCACCTTCTGCTCCGCTCCTGACATGTTCAGAGCCACCAGAACCACCTGGTCTTTGTATGTACGCAAGTATGACAACACGTTCTGGTCGTTCTCATTGAGCGGAACATAGCTTCCGTCTAAAAGGGCCTTATTGGTGTGGCGCAGCTTGAGCACCTTCTTGTAGAACGCCAGCACCGACTCTGGATCTTTGGACTCGTCGGCGACGTTGTGGGTCTTGGCCGTCGCAGGCACGGGAAGCCACGGCGCAGCCTTCGAGAACCCTCCGTTCTCGCTTTCATCCCACTGCATCGGCGTGCGCTCGCCGTCCCGTCCCTTTTCCTTGGGCCAGCCGGTGCGCCCGATCGGATCTTTGACATCTTCCTTGCGTGTCGGCGGTGTGGTCTTCATCCCAATCTCTTCGCCGTAATACATGATGGGCGTTCCGCGCAGCGTCAGATACAGCCCGGCCATTAACTTCGCAATCTGGTCGTTGTGCTGGCCATCGCCATAGCGGTCGTAGGAGCGGGCCATATCGTGGTTGCTGATGACGAACGTAGGCCAGCCGGAAGCGGAGTCGACCGCGGCAATCTGCTTGCGGAAATCCGCGGGCGAGAGCTTGTTGACGGTGGTGAAAAGAAAATCCATGGGCATCTGCAATTCGTTATTGCCCTCGCCGTAGTACTTGTTCAGTTCCGCGATGTCCGCAGTCCAAGTCTCTCCGATCAGCACACCATTGTTTTCATCCGTTACTTTGCGCAGCCCGCGCAGTGCTTCATGCACCTCGGGCAACTTAGTGTCGTATTTGCTCTCCTCGACAGGGTCGCCGAAGACATTCGTGCCGGGCCGAATTGGATTGTCGTGCAGGTTGGGGTCTTCGAACAGCGTGTCCACCGCATCCAGGCGAAACCCGGACACACCGCGCTTGTACCACCAGCGGGTCACATCAAACATCGCGTCCTTCACCGCCGGGTTGCGCCAGTTCAGGTCGGGCTGCTCGGCATAAAAGTAGTGGTAGTAATACTGATTCGTCGCTGGATCGAACTTCCAAGCCGAGCCTCCGAAAATGGCAGTCCAATTGTTCGGCGGCTGTGATGGACCCTTGCCGTCGCGCCAGATGTACCAGTCGCGATGTTCCGCCGTGCGAGACGACTTGGAATCCAGAAACCATTTGTGCTGGTCGGACGAGTGATTCACGACGAAATCAAGGATGATGTGAATGCCGCGCTTCTTGGCTTCGCTGGACAAGGTGTCGAAGTCCGCCAAGGTCCCGTACATGGGATCGATATTTTCGTAGTCGGAGACGTCGTAGCCGAAATCCACTTGCGGTGACGGGAAGCAAGGCGAGATCCAAATCGCGTCCACGCCCAGGTCCTTCAAGTAGTCCAGCTTCGACGTAATGCCTTTGAGGTCGCCTACTCCGTCGTCGTTGCTGTCGGCAAAGCTGCGGGGATAAATCTCATAGAACACCGCATGCTGCCACCATTGATGGCCTTCGGCGTCTACGGGTTTGCCGGCAGTGGTCTTGCCCGCAGTCTGAGCGGTCCCGGTAAGCAGCGACAGACAAAGGAATGCACATACCAGAATCCAAGAGGACTTACGTTGCATAGGGATGACTCCTCGAAGAGCATTTCGAAATATCGTGACCAGAGTGGATGCTGTAGAGCATTCGTTTCAGTTGCCGCGACGGCGAACTCGACGAAGGTTTCGATCTGCCTGAGTGTAAACCCTTTCCGGTTCTGCCTGCGCAATCGGGCAGCGCGTGCGCACGATTTCCTCAGGACCGCCCAAAGTGAATCACGACTCTCTGCTGCAAGTAGGAGTCGGTCGCTGCCTGCGGCATCTGGATTTCCAGTTTTCCGAGCTTGGTGAGGACTGCCCCTTCCACGGAAGAGATCTGACCGGGATTCCAAACCTCCAACTGGTAGCGGCTTCCCGCCAGTCCCGAAACTTCCAAGGTCATTTGAGTTCTGGAAGCATTCCATGATTCAGAGACGACACGAAGGCCCCGGCTGGCACTTCCCAGAGGCGGCAGTTCGTTCGACAACGCCAGTCCAAAGTCGTTCTTTACGCGAATGACCAAGTTATTCGGGCCGGCGTTAACGGGAAACCGCACGGATAAGTGCTGATCATTGCTATTGGGTTGCATTTTGAAGGGCAAAGGACGTCCATTCATCCCGACGCTGACCACCTGGGTACGCAGGCTGAGAGCGGGAGAAAATTCGACCCAGCAATCCCCTGTCCCGGCGCGTTTGGTCTCGAGTTCCAGACTGTCGGCGGTCTTGCGATATTGAAAGTCCACGCCGACTCCCCCGGCGCGGACATTGCGAATCGCAAAAGACGTCCAGTCCGATGGGACGTGGGGAGCAAATGTAATCTGATGTTTTTCCGCATCGGTCTGCAAGCCAAACATGCCGCGTAAGATCGGGCTGACCACCATGGCCGACGACCAGATCTGGTGAGGCGAACTGGTGGCGAACGACTGGTAGTAGTCTCCGGACAGAACTTCCGTGAAATGGCCGAGCGCTCCGTCCGCGCCGAGCAATGCGTTGGCCCGCAGATTGGAGTAGGCGGGAAAGGCGCGATGGTAGCGGTATTCGCCCACGGAAGCCCATCCCGTAAATAGAGGCCAGACCGCGCCGAAGTGATAGCCGGACCCGTCATAGATCTTTGAGTTCCGGGAGATGATGCGCATGCCCCAGTCGGTCTGGTGACCTTCGGCCGCGAGTTGCGTGATGGTCTGATCCGCGTGGTCTGCGTTGGGCAGACCAAACCACATGGGAACGGTCGCCAGCACACTGGGCTCATCCGCGTGCTGGTTGTCCTGCTTCAAGGCAAATGCATAACTTTTCATCTCGGGCGACCAGAAGGCTTGATCGAGCGCGGGCTTGCTATGCTCGAACTCCGCGGCCAGTTGCTTGCTGACGTCGTTGTTCCCCACCAGCCGTGCCAGATTGGAAAGTGCGCTCAGAGCCTCCACACCTAGTCCTGCCTGGTAGTACTCGTTCTTGACAGGAAGCAGCGGACCGCCTTCGACCCAGCCATGGCCGACGCCTGCGTTCTGCGCGAAGCCTCGCGCATCGTAAGTCGAGTGCAGGAACTGGTACGCCCGCCAAACGTTGTCCCATTTGTCGCGTGCGAAAGCAACGTCTCCACTCTGCGCTGCATAATCATTCATCGCGATGATGAACAGCGGCGTCGCATCGGCCGAAACGTAGGCGTAGGGATAGTCCTTGAACCACGGCACCAGGCTCGCACTCTGCGAAATCTCATGCGGGACCTTGCCATCCTCCCGCTGATACTTGCTGATGAAATCGAGCGCGGTGCGGGTCGTGGAATAATCTCCTTCGGCGTTGAGGGCAAACGAAGTCCACAAGGAATCTCGGCCAAAGAACCAGGCGAAGCCCGGACGCTGTCCGACTCCCGATGTTCGATAACCTGCAACCAGCCCAGCACCCAGATACGGATTGTTCACCATGCCTTGAATCGTGCTGATGCGCGCCCAGTCGTAGGCCTGCTGCAGGGAGTGATCAGGCAGTTCGAGGCTCACCGTCTTGTCGAGATAACCGCGGTAGTAATCGGCCGACTCGCGGATCAAGTCTGCATACGAAGTCAGCAGTTGCTGGTAAGTTTTTTCGGCGTCGGCACGACCCGCAACCGAGGCAGCGATGACTAGCACCTTTGTATCTTTTCCTTTTTGCGTCGTCCCCAGGCGCAGCGAATTCTGGTCCGAGGAGGAATAGTTCGTCTGATAGGAAAGTCGAGCGTCCGCGCCGGTTGGGGATCCAACCAGGGCAGCAAACCTCTTCGCCTCTTCCCCGAACACGAAGGCTCGTGGCTTCTCGTCCCAGCCCACAAACGTTCCGCCCAGCGCCGCGGGCCACTCCAGTTGGAAGTCCCCGGTGAATGCGGCTTCCACTTCCAAGGGCTGCTCCGTCTCGATGTCCAGCAGAATGACCGCTCCTGCTTCGTTCACCGGGACGCATAGCGTTTCGCGGACACGAAAGGAATCGCCGGCGTACAGGATCGACGCTGACTCGGGACGGACCGTCAGGGTGCGCGCCAGACTCTCCGCGGGCAGCGCCCGGTCGCCAACGTGGAAGGTCAGGTGGAAGTCGCGAAAAATCTTGAGAGGATAGACCCAGGCTTCGAATTGTCCCGCTTCGTTGCCGAACAATCCTGCCCGAGTACCCACTACCGGAAGGAACTCCCAGGTGCGGATCGTTCGTGACAACGACAGTTCCGGCGTGGGACCGGATTGCTGGGCAACGCAAAGAGCGGCGCACAGCAGGCAGATTCCCAACAGGCAACCGCCGTGCGAAATGCGGGACACGAAGCCAGAATGCCGAACACCAACAAGATAAGGATTCATTGCGGCCTTCTCTTGGAACGGGGATGTGGCTTGGCCGGCTTGCAAAGTCGCGGTTCCCTGAATATAAGGAGTAGGGGCGAATTTTAGCACGAGCCGAGTGGGCCAGGTAACGACCTCTTGTTCCCTTCACGCCGCATTTTTCTGAAATCTCTCAGCCGTTCGGCACTCGTGCTTTCATTGGAAAGCGTGTTGGCGATGGCTCGTCCGCGCTGGTTGCGAGCGAGTGCGGCACTACAGAAAGCTGATGCCGCGAAAGACAAACCGCTGGTCGAGGGCGGCGATCTGGGCGTCAGCTTCCTCAACATCGGCCGCGAGTCCGGGCTGAACGCGAAAACCATCTTCGGCGGCGAGCACAAAAACAAGTATCTGCTGGAAACGACCGGCTGCGGCGTCGCCTTCTACGATTACAACAATGATGGGTGGCTCGACATTTTCTTTGTGAATGGGACACGGCTGGAGGGCTTTCCCGCCGGGAGTGAGCCGACCTCGCATCTTTTTCGCAATAATCGGGATGGAACCTTCACCGACGTGACCGCAAAGGCCGGAGTCGCCCATTCCGGATGGGGACAAGGGGTTTGCGTCGGCGACTACGACAACGATGGCTGGGACGATCTGTTCGTCACGTATTTCGGCAAGAATGTTCTGTATCACAACAACGGCGACGGCACGTTCACCGACGTGAGCCAGAAGGCCGGCGTAGCGGGCAAAGGCACACGCTGGAACACAGGCTGCGCCTTCGTCGATTACGATCGCGACGGCCGGCTTGATCTGTTCGTGGCCAACTACATCGATCTCGATTTGGCGACCGCGCCCGTGCCAGAATCCGGTCCGTGCCTGTATAAGAGCGTGATGGTCGCGTGCGGACCACCCGGGCTGCAGGGCGGCAAGAACATCCTCTACCACAACAACGGCGATGGGACGTTCACCGACGTTTCCGAGGCATCGGGGATTCTGAGTGCGAACGGCACGTACGGCCTGGGCGTGCTGACTGCGGATCTGGACAACGACGGCTGGCCTGATATTTATGTCGCCAACGATTCCACCGCGAGCGCGCTTTACCAGAACAAGAAGAACGGGAAATTCCAGGACATCGCTATCGAAGCGGGATGTGCCCTCAGCCCCGATGGTAAGCCGCAAGCAGGCATGGGCGTTTCCGCCGCGGATTATGATCTGGACGGCAACCTCGATATTGTCAAAACAAATTT
>JADGNP010000374.1 GCA_017883425.1 Candidatus Sulfotelmatobacter sp.
GGCCAGGACGTCAATTTTTCCGAAGCGGGCGATGACCGAGTCTGTTGCTTTCTTCGCGGCGTCGAGACTGTCGAGCGCGGCGGGGAGCGCGGTGAAGTTTGGGTGGTCGAAGTCGGCCTGCTGGATTTTAGGCGCGAGTCCGACCACGGCGAAACCGGCCTCCAGCAGCGCTTTCGTGACATACGTTCCGAGGCCGCCGTTGGCTCCGGTGACGAGGGAAGTCGTTCCAGTCATGAGCGTTAACCCCCAACTGGACCTCATCATAAACGCCCTGCCCGGGAGTTGTTGCTGCAAGGTGATTTATTGACAACTACACGAGCGCACCTTTTGATTTTTGACGAGTACAGTCTGGACGGCCTCCATGCTGTGATGACAATCACAGTGTGCCGGGACAGTTCCGCCTAACATCGGGTAGAGAGATCGAGAAGTGTGCCGGTGGAAGGCGATGAATAGTGGCGCTTTGCGGTCGAAGCCTACCGCAGAGGGCACGCGAGCTGTGGTCGACGACACATATGCCAAAGAAGCTTAGGGCGGGAATTCTCGGGTACGGCCGGATGGGACGCGAATTTGTTGCCGCCATGCAGGAAAGCGAGCTTTGGGAGGTGGCCGCGGTGTACGACATCTGCGGCCAAGCGCGCCGACTGGCCCGACAGCAGGTGCCGAACGCAGCCATCTACGATAACCCCGATGCCATATTCAGCGACGCGTCGATCGATGCGGTGGGATTGTTTACGTTGGCGGATGCCCGGCCGCAGCAGATTCGGCAAGCTCTGGCGAACCGGAAGCATGTGCTGGCGGAAAAGCCGATCGGCCCCGATGTACCCACGGAATGGCAACTGGTACGGGAGATTGAAGCCAGCGATCTTTTCATAGCGGTCAACTTGTTCAATCGGAATGCCTGGTATCACAGGGATATCCAGCGATTCATCGCAGAGGGCGAAATTGGCGACTTGGCGGTGATCCGGATTTGCCACATGACGCCGGGCCACATGCCTCAGGAAGGGCACGGTCCGGAAGGCCCGCCGTTCCACGACTGCGGGATGCACTACGTGGACGTAGCGCGCTGGTATGCCCAGAGCGAATACCAAAGCTGGCACGCGCAAGGGCTGCGCGCGTGGGGTTACAAAGACCCTTGGTGGGTGCAGGCGCACGGTACATTCGCCAATGGCGTGGTGTTCGACATTACCCAGGGATTTATCTACGGTCATTTGGCGAAGGAACAACCTCACAACTGCTACGTAGACGCGGTCGGCACGAAGGGGGTCGCGCGCATGCGGCATGATTTTGCGGAAGCGACGGTGGAACTGTATGGTGTCCACAAAACGCTTCGCAAAACCGCGGCGTTCAACGATAAGAAGCTCGACGTGATGGTCGATGTTTTTGCGCGATCCATACTCGCAGGAAAAAACCTGGGCTTCCCGCAGGCGCGAGACAGCGTGATCGCCTCGGAAGTGAGCTGGGCGATGCTCAACGATGCCATGTCGCATGTTCCCCCCGTGCGGGGCACGCCGGAGGAAATGCAGCAAATTCTGGAGCAACGCCGCAACCTGGTGAACGGATATGGTCTGCCGACACGGACGAAGGAACTACCGGAGAGCCAGTTGGTGCCGCGCTGAGCGATTCGGCTGCACCTCTTCGTTTCGGATAGGCGCGTTCTTTACGCACTGAACATCGGACCTCTTACGCGCGGAGCAAGCAAAGAAGTTCAGCCTGTTATAGCTCAGACGGTGACCTCCTGACCGTCGGCCCCGGTCATGAGTTGGTCGAAATCTCACGCAAGATTCCGCTGCAACGTGTCCCGATCGAGTTCGTTTTCCCAGCGCGCCACCACCAGCGTAGCTACGCCGTTGCCGATCATGTTGACCAGCGCGCGGAACATGCTCATGAAGCGGTCGATGCCGAGGATGAGCGCCATGCCGGCCACGGGAATGGTGGGAATCACGCTCAAGGTTGCGACCAGCGCGATGAAGGACGCTCCCTGCACGCCGCTCGCGCCCTTCGAGGTCAGGACCGCGACCGAAAAAATCGTCATCTGCTGCAGCAGGGTTAAATGCGTGTTGGTGGCCTGGGCCACGAACAGCGCGGCCAGCGTCATGTAGAGGCTGCTGCCATCGGTGTTGAAGGTGTAGCCCGTGGGCACGACCAGGCCGACCAGCGAGCGCGAGCAGCCAAGCTCTTCCAGTTTCTCCATCAGCGTGGGGATGGCGGTCTCGGACGAACTGGTGGCCAGGACGAGAAGAATTTCTTCTTTAATGCGAAGCAGAAATTTCACCAGGCTGAAGCCGGCGAGCCACGCGACTGCGCCGAACACGATAAATACGAACAGAATGGAAGTTATCCAGAACGAAGCAATCAGCCGGAGCAGCGGGCCCAGCGAAGAGAGTCCGTATTTGCCGATGGTGAAGGCCATAGCTCCGAATGCGCCGATGGGAGCGAAGCGCATGACGATGTTGACCATGTGGAATATGACCTTGGTGAGCGACTCCAGCAGGGTGACCAGAGGCTTGGCGTGCGCGCCCGCCGCGGACATCGCGAAACCGAAGAGGATCGAGACGAAGACCACTTCCAGGATGTCGCCTTTGGCGAAGGCATCGACCATGGTCGTCGGGACGATGTGCATCAGGAAGTCGGCGACGGTCTGGGTCTTGGCTTGGCCAGCATAATCGGCGACGGCGCGGGTGTCGAGTGTGGACGCGTCCACGTTGAAGCCGCTCCCGGGGTGCACGACGTTGCCGACAACGAATCCGACGAGCAGCGCAAGCGTCGAAACGACCTCGAAGTAGAGAAGAGCCTTCCCTCCGACGCGGCCGACTTTGCGCAGATCCTGCATGCCGGCGATGCCGGTGACCACGGTGCAGAAGATCATCACCGTAATGATCATCGTGATCATGCGGATGAAGGCGTCGCCTAATGGCTTCATCGCGACCGCGTGTGCGGGACTGACGTAGCCGAAGATGACGGCGACTACGATAGCGATACTCACCTGTACCCAGAGCGACGTGTAGAAGCGCTTGGGGCGCGGGGCGGGAGAGTCGGGTTGGGGAGTTGGGATCGGCATCGTTCGGTCTTGCGTATCGCTTTAAGACATCGGTTCCGCTCCGGATCCGCCGGGCTTCGCCCCTTCGGCTCGCTTGCGCTCGCTCAGGGCAGGCTCTCGCGGGACAGCCGAGGCGGCTGTCGCCACAGGAGCAGTGCTAAATGGACACTGCTAATTCGCCCGGGGCTCCAGCGTTTTCACCAGCCACGGGATGATGATCTGCTTGAAGATCAGCGGATCGGGCCACACGCCCACCTGCCGGCCCAGATGGCCGCCTTGCGGGTTGATCCATGCTTCTTTGGGAACGTCTCCTTTACTCAGGAGCAAGTATTCATCTTCGATGGGAACCTGCGTGTCGAGGGCGCCCGCGAGGATGAGCATGGGCGCCATCGGCTTGCCCAGCAGGCCCTGGTGGACCAGCGACATCTTCGGCAGATACTCGCCCATCTCGTCGAGCGTGTGAACGCCTTCGAGAATATTCATGAGCGCGGGCACCTGATCGAAAAGATATTCGCGATTGCCCAGCAGCGAGTTCATCAGGAATTCTTTCTGGAAGAATTTGTCGACCGGAGGCGACTGGGCGCTGGCGCCGCGCAAGCGGGCGCGCTCGACGATCGCCATCTTGGTGGCCCAGTATGCGCCCCAACTCACGCCGTGCAGGGCGATGCGGTTCTTGTCGATCTCCGGACGGGACTGCGCGTAGTCGATAACTTTCGAGAGCATGCGCTCGGAAGTCTCGCTGACTTTGATCGGCGCCTGCCCGGTGCCGGGTCCATCAACCGCAAGGAATCCGATGCCGAAGGGAAGGATCGCGCCGAAGCTCTCGGTGAGATCTTCTTTGCGGCTGTCGAGGCCGTTGACCGCGATGACCAGCGGAACGGGGCCCTTGGCATTTTTCGGCAGGCGCAGATATCCGATGATCTCTTTGCCTTCGAATGGAATGCGCACGACTTCGAGTGGTGGATCGAAAAACTTCGCGTGATCGAGAAACGCCTCAATCGCCTTCTCGTAGGAGCGCTGCTTGCCGGGAGATGCGGGAATCGGCCATCGTCCGAAGGAGTAGATGCGCCAGGCGCGGATGTAGTCGGCGTTGGCCTTGGTGGGATCGGTCTTTTCGACCGACTTGGCCTCGTTGAAGTAGCGATCGGCGACGCGCATGAAGCCGCCGGCCCATTCGTCCCTGTCGGCGGTGTGGATGCTCTCGAAGGCTTCTTTCACATCCGCCGGATCGAGGCCGATCAGCGGATACTGTCCGACTTCGGCACGGTGCACCGCCTCGGTCTTGATCTCATCGATGGTGCGTTCGCGGCGTTCCTGCGCGAGAGCCGGTCCGGACAGTGCGACAGCTCCTGCAAAAAGCAACGTTAAGAGAGTGAACGAAGTTCTGTTCTTCATGATTCGTGATCCAGTTAGTCTGACTCGCCGTGGTGCGAGCGAAGCTAAAAACGAGGGCCGGACGGAATGAGTCCGGCCCAGGAGATCGCTGGTGGGTATCGAAACTAGAACGTCAACTTCAAACCCAACTGCACGGCGCGGCTTCCGCCCGATCCGATGACCGGGTTGGCGGCGGCGACGTCTGGAGTGGCGCACGAACAACCAAAAAAGCCAGGTCCTCCTGAAGGATCGTTGTGGCCCCACCCGTTCTGCCCACCGAACGGGTTGGCGAAGTTGGGATGGTTGAAGATGTTGAAGAACTCAACGCGGAATTGCGCCCCGAAGCGTTCCCCCCACTTGAAGTTCTTCGCCACGGAGAAGTCCACATTCTTGAATCCGGTGTCGCGGAAGATATTACGCCCCATCGTCCCCTGAGTCCCTGCCGCAGGGGGGATGATGAAGGCATTGCCTTCTGCATAGCAGCCAATGTTGGCCAGCGAAGTGGTCCACGGTTGCGTTGGGTCGCTTCCGTCCAAAGCCGCAGCCTGCGCTGCGCACGCCGCATTACTCGTGCCCGCGAAAAACGGAATTCCGGTGGGCGTGGGCTTGAACTGTTTCGGATCGCCGTAAAAGTTCCAGCGGTCGACTCCCTCACCGGTCAGGCTGGTGTCATTACCCGTATCCATGACGCCCCACGGTTGCGCTCCGTACAGGCTCACGATGGAGTTGATCTGCCAGCCTTCCAGCATCTGCGCAGCACCTTTCTTTCCCGGGATCAGGTAGTTCATCGACAGAGTGAAGCGATGGCGCATGTCGAAGTCGCTGCTGGCATATTCCCGCTTGTAGTTGTAACTGTCAGAAGGAATGCCGGACCCCGCGCCGAAGTCCCAGTTGGCGCCGACCATGTCCAGGGCGTGGGAATACGTATATCCAGCTACCATGGTGAGCCCGTGGAAATTACGGGAAGTCAGGGTGGTTTGCAGTCCGTTGTAGTTCGATCGGTAGATGTTCCCCATCTGGTAAACCTGGGACAGAAAAGGGAAGCACGGGCCGCCGTTGTCGACTCCGTAGGCGTTGCCGCCATTGGGGTGAAACGTGAAAGACAACCAGTAGGGTTTGTTCTTGTCGTAGTTGTCGGGAAGCCTCATGGCGAAGTCCCTGCTCCCGCCGCCGCTTTGAATCGTAACGTAGCCGCCATCGCCGTGGCCCACCGTGTTCCCGGATCCCGCAGCGGCACTCGAAGACTCGTTCGGCACCGGCTTAAACGTTATCGTCGAGGTCTTGCCGCACCCGGCGCTTAATACGGCGCCCGAGCTCGGC
>JADGNP010000375.1 GCA_017883425.1 Candidatus Sulfotelmatobacter sp.
GGGAAGAGAAAAACCATGAACCACGAAGGACACGAAGTGTCACGAAGGGCTTGATTTGTAGGTGTTTCCTTCGTGTGACTTCGTGTCCTTCGTGGTAAAGGTCGTCAAATTGAGCCACTACCTGAAAGAAGGTTCGTCGCCTTCGAAATTGTGGATCAGGTGGGCACGGCCCTTTCCGCGGACTGGAGGCGCCCTTCGCGCTCAGAGGGGTAGGATAGGGAATTCGGAGGAGCGAGTCAATGCGGGGACAGCAGGTCCCTCGACTGCGTGGCTGCGTCGCTTTGCGACGCAGCCACTCCGCTCGGGATGACAGAGCGTTTTCTCGGTCCGGCTTCGACATTGCAATTCATGGTGGGGGCGGAGTATCGTGCGCTGGTTGAGTAAAGCCGCACCCCTTGACTTTGCTTAGGGCAGGCTTTCTCGCGCAAATCCCCACTTCTCGCGCAAACAACGCGCGAGAAATGGGGCACCTGGGGTGGATTTTTCACGACATTTTCATTCTTACTTTTGGGAGGGGTCAATGAATCGCTTGCTGCGTCGCATTCAGATTAGCGGGTTGGTGCTGGGGTCGGTGATGGTGCTGACGGCGGCGGATACTGGGTCGCTGCCGAGCCCGCCGGTGGCGAAGAAGGTTCCGCATGTGTCTGAGGTCAATGGGCACAAGATGGTGGACAACTATTTCTGGCTGAGGGACAAACCGAAACCGGAGGTGCGGGCTTATCTGGAGGCGGAGAACGTTTATACCGACGCGGTGATGAAGCCGACCGAAGCGTTTCAGAAGAAGCTGTATGCCGAGATGCTGGGGCGGATCAAGGAGACGGATGTTGAGGTTCCCTACAAAGAAGGGGACTACTTGTATTACGTGAGGACGGAGGCGGGGAAGCAGTATCCGATCCGGTGCCGGAAGAAGGGCAGCATGGACGCGACCGAAGAAGTGCTGCTCGACGTGAATGAACTGGCCAAGGGGCAGGCATTCATGATGGTGGCGGCGTTTGCGGTGAGTCCGGACGGGAATCTGCTGGCGTATTCGTATGACAACACGGGCTTCCGGCAATTCACGCTGGCGGTGAAGGATCTGCGGACCGGACAGGTGCTGGCCGACCATGCAGAGAGAGTGGGGTCGGTGGTTTGGGCCAACGATAACAAGACGATTTTCTATACCCAGGAAGATGCGGTGTCGAAGCGGCAATACCGGCTGTACCGGCACGCGGCGGGGACTGCGGAGCCGGGTGCGCTGGTGTATGAAGAGAAAGACGAACGCTTTGACGTTTCGGCCGACAAGACGCGCAGTCAGGTTTACATTTTCTTGATGTTGGGCAGCCATACGACGAGCGAGGCGCGGTACATTCCGGCGGATCAGCCGATGGCGGAGTTCAAGGTGATGGAGCCGCGGAAGCAGGGCGTGGAGTACTATCCCGACCACAATGGGGAGTCTTTTTATGTTCGCGTCAACGATACGGGGCGGAATTTCCGGCTGGTGAAGGCTCCGGTGAGCGATCCGGGGAGCAAGAACTGGAAGGAAGTGGTGGCGCAGGATCCCAAGGTCATGCTCGACGACATGGATTTTTTCAAGAACTATTACGTGTTGTATGAACGGGAGAACGGGCTGCCGCAGATTCGGGTGAATGACTTGCGCAGCGGGCAGTCGCGGCGGATTGAGTTTCCGGAGCCGGCGTACGCGGCGTATTCGTACGTCAACCGGGTGTATGACACGACGGAGTTCCGGTATGGCTATCAGTCGCCGATCACACCGGCGTCGGTGTTCGCGTATGACATGGAGAAAGGGACGTCGACGCTTTTGAAGCAGAAAGAAGTGCCGGGAGGATACGACCGGACGAAGTATCAGGTGGAGCAGATTTATGCGCCAGCGGCGGATGGAGTGAAGGTTCCGATCTCGGTCGTGCATCTGAAGGACGCGAAGCTCGACGGGAAGGGGGCGCTGTATTTGTACGGGTACGGGTCGTATGGGGCCTCAATCGACATGTTTTTCAATTCGAACATCTTCAGCATGGTGGATCGGGGCGTGGTGACGGCGGTGGCGCACATTCGGGGCGGGGGCGAGATGGGGAAGGCCTGGCACGACGCGGGGCGGATGATGAACAAGAAGACTACGTTTACCGATTTCATTGCGAGCGCGGAGTATTTGGTGGGACATGGATATGGATCGAAGGAGCGGCTGGTGATTGAGGGTCGAAGCGCGGGAGGGTTATTGATGGGGGCGGTTTTGAATATGCGTCCGGATTTGTTCAAGGCGGCGCTGGTGGGAGTGCCGTTTGTGGATGTGATGAATACCATGCTGGATGAATCGTTGCCGCTGACGGTGGGTGAATTTGAAGAGTGGGGGAATCCGAAGGAGAAGGCGGCGTTTGATTACATGATTACTTATTCGCCCTATGACAACGTGGAGGCGAAGAGCTATCCGGACATGCTGGTGAAGACATCGTTCAACGACAGCCAGGTGATGTACTGGGAGCCGGCGAAGTATGTGGCCAAGATGCGGGCTTTGCGGAAGGACCACAATACTTTGATTCTGAAAACGAACCTGAGTCCGGCGGGACATGGAGGGGCTTCGGGGAGATATGACCGGCTGAAGGAAGCGTCGTTTGATTACGCGTACATATTGAGGGAGATGGGGGTTGAGAATTAGCGGTTCAGCTTCTCTCCAAAAGGACGCAGCCTAGCCCGGAAGGGGGCTCTTCTTTCGCCCCTCCGGGGCTTGGTCCTGAAATTTTTTCTCCCACCCACGGCTTATGAGGCTGCGGAATCCCCACTTCTTGCGGCGGTCGAGCTTCGCTCGACGGACAGCCGAGGGCGGCTGTCCCCACATTAAATCTGTCTCCACATCAAGCTGTCTCCACATCAAGACTGTTTCTAGATGAGGCCGGCGCGGACGCGGCGGAGGAAGTCTTCGCCGTCGGCTTTGGCTTGGGCTAGAACTTTGGGCTGGTTGCGGTACTCGAGGGCGACTTCCTGCAGGAAGAGCTCGACGGCGTCCTTGGGCTTGAAGCCTTGCGCGACCAGCTTGCGGATGCGGGGGGTGAAGCTGTCGGCATCGTCGGCGGAACCCAGGCGCGCGAGGTGGTCGGCGCACTTGTGGCTGCGGAATTTGGCCGCTGCCAGGCGGTCATAGGCGGTCTTGGCTTCGGGATCGTTCAGCAGAGTGGGGAGCGGGCAATTCCATTCACACTGGGAGCAGGTCCATCCATGGAAAGAGTGGCTGGACGTCCAGATCAGTTCTCTGGCGGTTTTTTCTCTTAGAGTGCGGTGATCGGTACTGCCGTCCATGAGCGGCGCGACTCCCGTCCCAAGCAACTTGCGTGGCCCATGCGGACTTCCTTTCGGAATAGTACAGCGGATCTGGCGGAGAGGGGAGGGCTGTTAGGTATCGAGGACGGTTCGCGGGTGAGGCCAGAAAAGTCAAAAGCCGCGGGCGAGGGCGCCCGCGCCACATATGCCCGGCCGCACTTATCCTGCCTTACCTATTTGGCGAAGAAGTAGTCAAAGGATTTTACGGCGGTGAATTCGTCGTCTTTGATGTCGAAGACGGTGTAGAGCTTGGTGACATGGAGGACGTCGTGGACTTTTTGGGTGAGGTTGAGGAGCTTGAGTTCGCCTCCGGCGTTGCGGACGCTGATGAAGCAGCCGACGAGTTCTCCGACGCCGGAGCTGTCGATGTAGTCGACGCCGGCGAGGTTGACGATGATCTTCTTCTTGCCTTCGGCGACGAGGTTGCGGACGGCGTCGCGGAGAGCGCCGATCTCGGGGCCGAGGACGATGCGGCCGTGGATGTCGAGGATAGTGACGTGTGCGACTTCGCGGGTGTCAATCTTCAGAGACATAGTTCGTGCTCGCGCTTAAAGGCTGATGGCGGGAATGGTAGTGGGTGCGGAGGGGCAAGTCAATGGGAAGACCCCACGTCTTGCAAAATACGCGAGACATGGGGCACCCGGCACCCGGTGGGGCGCATAGTTCGCATCGCTCAAGATGACGAGTGGAGTTTACGAGTGTGCGCCGTGGGGGCGGGAGTCGAGTTCGAGAGCGGGTAACTGAACTTTATCGCGGATTTCCTGGATGGGAGAAGTAATGATCGGAGTGGGATATTGGGGGTGGCGGAACTCCAGGTGCATCCCACGGCCGACGTATTGAAGCTTGAGCATGGAGCCTCCCCAGGTCGAGCCGGAAATGGCGACGTGCACGGGCTCGGGGCAGAATTCGGGATGGCCGGAAAGAAGGGCTTCGCTGCCGCCTAGAAGTACGGCGGTGTAGCAGTGGTGCATGGTCTGGATTTGGAGGACGGTGGCC
Organism: Candidatus Sulfotelmatobacter sp.; assembly: GCA_017883425.1. Classification (GTDB taxonomy): domain Bacteria; phylum Acidobacteriota; class Terriglobia; order Terriglobales; family Acidobacteriaceae; genus Sulfotelmatobacter. The sequence continues at coordinate 4,303 of JADGNP010000375.1, forward strand.
GGAGGAAGGTCATCGAGAAAGACACCGCCTTCGATTTCCGACTGGATGATGCTGCGGTTCACTTCGTCAGCCAGGTTGGGGTGAGGGCTAAACATACAGACGACCGGGGATAAGGGTATCGGGTTTCGGGGGAGGGGACAAGAGGCCTTTCGGGCGGAGGTGGGAGCGGAGGAGCATGACCTTTAGAGGAGGGGGAGGGCGGCGGGGTTGCAGAGAGTTTTCAGGGGAAAAGGCAGCCGAGCTTCGCTCGGCGGACAGCCGGGGGCGGCTGTCCCCACACAAACCTGGGAAGGGTGCCCGGCTAGATGCTGCGGGGAGGCGGTGGGGTGGCAAGCCTGATAAAATATAAGGACAAAGGGGTTCCTGAATTTCCATGCCAGTTCCTGTGTCACAGATGTGGACGGTGACGAGCTATGTGCTGGGGCAGAAGCTCGCGGGGCGGAAGCAATATCCGCTGGTGCTGATGCTGGAGCCGCTGTTCCGGTGCAACCTGGCTTGCGCGGGATGCGGGAAGATTCAGTACCCGGCGCACATTCTGAAGAAGGATCTGACGCCGGAGGAATGTTTCCGGGCGGTGGAGGAGTGCGGAGCGCCGATGGTATCGATCCCGGGCGGGGAGCCGCTGATGCACCCGCAGATCGGGGAGATCATTGAAGGGCTGGTGGCGCGCAAGAAATACATTTATTTGTGCACCAACGCGCTGCTGCTGAAAGAGAAGATCGACCTGTTTAAGCCGAGCAAGTATCTGACCTTCAGCGTGCATCTGGACGGGCAGCGGGAAGAACATGACCTGGCGGTGTGCCGCGACGGGGGATACGACATTGCGGTCGACGCGGTGAAAGAGGCGCTGCGGCGCGGGTTCCGCGTGACGACTAATACGACGCTGTTCGACGGGGCGAATCCCAAGTCGGTGCGCGCGTTCTTCGACGAGATGATGGAGCTGGGAGTGGAGGGCATGATGCTCTCGCCCGGGTATTCGTATGACAAGGCTCCGGATCAGAAACATTTTTTGGGACGGGCGCGGACGCGGCGCATGTTTCGGGCGATTTTGTCGAACCGGAAGAAGAACTGGCAGTTCAATTTGTCGCCGCTGTTTTTGGAATTTCTGATGGGGAAGAGGACATATCCGTGCACGCCGTGGGGAATGCCGACCTATAACATCTTTGGGTGGCAGAAGCCGTGCTACCTGCTGCAGGACGGATATGCGGAAACCTTTGCGGAGTTGCTAGCCACGACCGAGTGGAGCAATTACGGGACGGAGTCGGGGAATCCGGCGTGCGCGAATTGCATGGTGCACAGCGGGTATGAGGCCTCGGCGGTGAACGCGACGTTCAGTTCGCTGGGCGGATTTTTGGCTACGGTCAAAGGGACGCTGTTTCCGCGGTACCGCGATGAGGAAGCGCTCCGTCTGTTGGAGGAGCCGCA
>JADGNP010000376.1 GCA_017883425.1 Candidatus Sulfotelmatobacter sp.
AGGATTACGGTTAAGCCGGTGGTGGTTGAGCCGGGGACGGAACGGACGCGCGATACGTCAACGCCACTTTGCTGCAGGCGGTCGATTGCGATCTTTCCCAGCGGATCGTCGCCGATGCGGGATTGAAATCCGACGCGGCTGCCGAGTGCGGCCAGGTTGTGAGCCACGATTGCCGAGGAGGAGCCGAGGGTGAGCATCATGTGGTCGGCGAGCAGTTCGCGCTCCGGCATAAGCTGCTCGGGGAGGCCGTAGAGGATGAGGTCGAGGTTCAGTTCGCCGGCGATAGTGACGTCAAAGCGTGGCATGGGATGGGGCTTGCGTTTGATCTTCAGAAAGTCAGAGGCTAGCGAGTGAGCGCGAAAACCTGTGCCGTCCCTTCGGGGTTTGTGTCATACCTTTTCTGCCGCCCCTCCGGGGCTTGCGCATTTCCTGCTTACCACCCACGGCTTGCGCCGTGGGCTGCATGCTTCCGCCGCTTCGCGGCTGGATTCAGGCAGATTCGTGCTAGCGCTCGCGCATGAATTCATTTCTCCAGCGCTGATCAGACCAGCGTGACTTCAATGCCGGCCTGCTTCAGGGCGCGAAGATCGGATTTTGGTACGCCGCGGTCGGTGATGACTTCCTGCAGGGCCGACGGCGGGGCGATCAATGACAGGCTGCGGCGGCCGAACTTGCTGGAGTCGCAGACTGCCACGGTTTTCTTGGCCACCTCGACCATCACCCGGTTGACTTTCGCTTCCAGCAGATTGGGCGTGCTCAATCCGAAGTGCACGTCGAATCCATCGACCCCGAGAAACAACAGATCGGCGCTGAGGCGGCGCAGTGTTTCCTCGGCGATGGGGCCCACCAGCGAAAAAGAATTCTTGCGCATCGTGCCGCCGGTGAGGATCACTTCGACGGCGGTCCCGGCCAGTTCCGCGGCAATATTGACCGCGTTGGTGATGATCGTGAGGTTCTGGAAGTTGCGCAGGGCGCGGGCGATGGCGGTGGTGGTGGTGCCGGAGTCGAGAATCAGCACCTGGCCTTCTTTCACCTTCCCCACCGCACTTTCCGCGATGCGCAGTTTTTCCTGATGGTGAAGCTTTTCTTTTTCGCGGAGCGTCGGATCTTCGAGCGCGCCATTGCGCGAGGGGAGCGCGCCTCCGTGCGTCCGATGGACCAGGCCGCGGGCGTGGAGGACTTCGAGATCTTTGCGAATCGTAACCTGTGAGGTTTCGAACTGCCGGGCGAGTTCCGTGACTAGTACCCGGCCCTGGTGAGTTAGCAGATCGAGAATGGCGCGGCGGCGTTCTTCGTTGAGCACGGGAATAGATTGCGGCGAATCCGTAGTGTAGATGACGGTTCGTGCTGCTGGATTTCTTTTTATAGCGTTTTGTTTCGTTTGTCCACTGCAAAGGTTGAGCCCATCCGCAGACGAGAGCGCGGTCCGACCCCCCGGACGAGCCCTGGATCCACGGCTAAAGCGGATCACAGTTTTCCCGTAACCCATGTTTTTGTGGGTAGTTGGGAACCATCGGCGGTGATAACCAACCCAATACCTGCCCCCAATGTTCGATTGCTTCGAGGGGGAGGCTTTGCCGTAATCTCACATTGGGACGAAACTGTGCCGGGTTTCGAAGAGTAACGTTTGTTACGAAATCCGGAACTGGGGAGATGGCACCTTGGCAAGCATGTTGAAAGAAGAGATTTTGGTTCGCTCAGAGTCGGTGGTCGCGCGCGTGGTCGCGGGAGAAACGCTGATCGTGCCGGTGCGCGCCACGGTGGGCGACCTGGCGTCGATCTACAGCTTCAACGGCACCGGGACGCTGATCTGGAAATTGCTGGAGTCGCCGCGATCGGTGGCGCAACTGGCGACGGCCGTCGCGCAGGCCTATGAAGTTGAGCCGGCGCAGGCCGAGCGGGATGTGACGAATTTCGTGAGTGAGATGAAATCGGTTGGTCTGGTCGAGGTTCCGGCGTCGGTAGCGATGGCAGGGGACTGAAGCGCCAGTGGGGCGGGAAGGACTGGCAGCGGGCGCGTGAGATCGCGTCCGTTGCTTTCAGACTGGAGGGGGATTGGAGCAGTTGAGTTATGGTGCGTTTAGCGCGGACCTGCACCAGCGCCAGGCTGGCGAGCGTGCGCCGCTGCAGGTTTCGATTGAAGTGACGCGGCGCTGTCCGCTGGAGTGTCTGCACTGCTACAACAACCTGCCCATGGGCGATATGGAAGCCAAGCGGCGGGAGTTGAGCAAGGAAGAGCACTTCCGGATGCTCGATGAACTGGTGGAGATGGGCTGCTTCTGGCTGCTCTACACGGGCGGCGAGATTTTTGCGCGCAAAGACTTTCTCGAGATCTACACCTACGCCAAGAAAAAAGGATTCCTGATCACGCTGTTCAGCAACGGCACGATCATCAACGAACAGATCGCGGATTACCTGGCGGAGTGGCCGCCGTTTGCGATTGAAATCACGCTGTACGGGCGCACGCGGGAAACCTACGAGGCGCTGACGGCGATTTCGGGGTCGTATGACCGGTGCCTGCGCGGGATCAAGCTGCTGAAGGAAAGAGGGCTGCCGCTCAAGTTGAAGACGGTGGCGACCAGCGTCAACAAGCATGAGGTGACCGCGATGAGGCGGTTTGCCGAGGAAGAGTTGGGCGTGGAGTTCAAGATGGATGGGCAGATCAATCCGCGGATTGACTGCTCGCAAAGTCCGCTCGCGGTGCGGCTTACGCCGGAGGAGGTGGTGGCGCTGGATATGAGCGCTCCGAAAGGAGTAAGCGAATATCGCAAGTTGGCGAAGCGTGACTTCGAGAACCCGCCGAGCTTGTCGCAAATCGACACCGTGTATTTCTGTGGTGGAGGGATGAACTCCTTTGCGATCAATGCATACGGAGAGATCGGTATTTGTGTGATTTCGCAGCAGGAAACGTTCGGGATTCGCGGTGTCGGAGTGAAAGCGGTCTGGGAGGAGTCTCTCCTGCAGTTGCGAAACCGGAAGCGGACGCGGATGACGAAGTGCGTCCAGTGCCGCATCCAGTCGCTGTGCGGGATGTGTCCCGCGAATGGCGAAATGGAGAACGGTGACCGCGAGAGCCCGGTGGCGTTTCTTTGCAACGTCGCTCACCTGAGGGCGGCGGCGATCGGAGCTGAGGTTCCGGAGCATGGGGATTGCGAGTTCTGCGCCGGGGGAAGTGAGCATGAAGCGTTGCAGGAGTCGGCTCGGAGGATTGCAAATAAGGAAATCGACGTGGAGAGTTGGGCAGGACCGCAGCAGGTTTTGCAGATCCTCAATAACCCGAGTGTGGCTGCGGGCGGCTGCGGAAGTTGCGGGCGCTGATCGGACGACGACAGCAGGAGGCTGAATGAACCAGGAACCGAACAGGGCCGATGGCAAGAAGGCTTATGAGCCGCCGAAATTGACGACGATCAGCCTGCGTCCGGAGGAGGCGGTTCTGGGACATTGCAAGACGTCTACGGGTAGAGACCAATGCGGCAATCCCTGCATGTCGTTTCTCTGCCAAAACGTCGGATCATGAGTGCTTCGGAAGTTGAGGGAGATCGGGAAAAGGAATGAGGGTCGACCTGGGATACGCTCTGCCGGAGTCGCTTGAGGGATCAGGCGCTGCACATCGCAGCCGATTTCGTGTGGGTGGTGTGTCGGTGCACTTGGGCGGTGATCAAGAAGCGGATGTTGCATTGGTGCCGTCGCTGGAGCCTTTTCGGATCGAAACGGGTATTCCCGACATTAATATCAGGGTGGAACGGGTCGCATGGCTTTCTCCGGCATCGGGACGGCAGCTCTTCGATTCTGGAACCACTTGGGCGTTGCATGAAGGCGAGGCCGGATTTCAGTTTGACTTCAACGCTGCCACCTTTGGCGATCGGTCATTCAAGAGATTACTGATAGATGCCCGCTTTTGCCAGGCAACCCTCCAGATGAATGAAGAGTGTCTTGGGGGTTATCCTCGCACGGTTGAACCGCTCGGTTATCCGCTGGATGAGTTGCTCATCATGCACCGGCTCACGCAGGAGAAGGCGATTGAGCTGCACAGTTGCGGGATCGTCAGGCCGGATGGGACCGGGAATTTGTTTGTCGGGCATTCCGGGGCGGGGAAGAGTACGACAACGCGGCTGTGGACTGCGCGGGAGAACGTCGAGGTTCTCAGCGACGACCGGATTATTGTTCGGCGGGATACGGAGTCGAGCGAAGGGACAACGGTGGAAACGTCTTTTGGGGCCGCGGGTGGTGCCGACGGACAGCAGGTCCTTCGACTGCGTGATTGCTCCGCTTCGCGGAGCAATCACTCCGCTCAGGATGACAAAGCAGAAAAGCAGATTCCTCGCTTCGCTAGGAATGACAAAGGAAAAATGCGGATGTACGGCACTCCGTGGCATGGCGAGGCGGCGTATGCGTCGCCGGGGAGCGCGCCGCTGGCGAGGATTTTCATTCTCGAGCATGGGCACGGGAATGTGCTGACGCGGCTTTCTGCGAGCCAGGCGGTGGCGGAATTGTTTGCGCGCAGTTTTGTGCCGTTTCACCGGCATGAGTACGTGGATTCCGCGCTGGCGTTCTTGCAGGAACTGGTCGGTGCGGTTCCCTGTTACCACTATGCGTTCGAACCCAATGCAGCCGCGGTGGAGAGGATTCTGGAATTCCGTGATTGAAGGATCTCTCAATGAACTTCTCGCCAGCGAGGGAAGCGGGACCGAGCCGGTGGTAGGAACTCCTTTCCAAGGCGGTGGTAGCGCTGACCTGCATGGCGTCCTTCGCTTCGCTCCGGATCACAGAGTTAGAAGCGTAGCAGGGCTTGTTCAGGATTTTTCGGAAGACCGTCCGCAGTCGAGGCTGTTCGAAGCGATCAGCCGGGAGTTGCTGAAGGAAGGGAATGGCATCCGGTTTCAGGCGCGGGGTGCCAGCATGTCTCCGGCGATTCGCGATGGTGAGATGGTGCACGTGAAACCCGCCGTGCTGGCGGAGTTGCGCAAGGGAGACATTGTGCTGGTGAAGGGCGAGAGGGGATTCCGCATGCATCGGTTGGTGGTCGCCGACGCCGAGCAGGATGTCTACATCACGCGCGGCGATTGCGGGCAGCAGGATGACCCGGCGGTCAGCGGGGAAGAGATTGTGGGTATTGCGGTGGCCAAAGAGGTGCGAGTGGGGCGGAATGTTGTGCGCGCGAAGCTGAAGGGGCTGGGCGGGCGTGTGCTGTGCGGCGCGGCGCGCGGACAAAGGATCGGCAAGAGACTGCTGGATCGAGTGACGATATCGACGAGCGCAAGGCGGAAAGACGCGCGCGTGTTTCCAGGGCTCTTCGCAATATTGTTCATGCTTTTTGCTGCGACGTATGCGAATGCCCAAGTGGCGGTGGATGTAACGAGTTCTAGCTCGGCGACCCTGGCGGGAAATGGTAACCCGACTCTCACCTTTAATCACACGACGGCAGGTGCCAATCGTCTGTTGATCGTTGGCGTTTCCATCAACATTACCAACGCGCCAACTGCCGGGGTGGTGAGTGTCACCTACAACGGGGCAGCCATGAGCTTCGTTGGGGCGCACAATGATGCCGGGGCGGGCACCCGGCGCGTGGAAATGTGGTATCAGCTTGCTCCGGCGACTGGAACGCACCCAGTGGTGGTCACCGTGCATATCCCGGCCGCGGTCAGCGAAGGTGTGGTAGCGGGTGCGACAACGTTCACGGGTGTGGATCAGAGTGTGCCGCTCGGAACGTTCGTTTCGGCG
>JADGNP010000377.1 GCA_017883425.1 Candidatus Sulfotelmatobacter sp.
GAACTCGACAGCCACCATATATTCATGCGGAAGTTTGAAAAAAGACAGATTCTGAAGAACGTCGGATCGAGCTGGTCCGCGCTCGCCATCAATGTGCTGGTCGGCATTTTCCTTTCGCCGTTCATCCTCCATCGTCTGGGCGACGCGGCTTTCGGAATCTGGGTGCTGATCTTCTCCATCACCGGCTACTACGGCCTGTTCGATCTCGGCATCCGCTCCTCCATCATTCGCTACGTTTCCAAGTACACCGCCACCGGCGAGCGCGAAAAGCTCACGCAGTTCGTCAACACCGCCCTGTTCAGCTACACCGGCATTGGCGTGGTGAGCATGGTGTTGACCACGCTGCTGAGTTCGTCCGTGGAACACCTGTTTAAGATTCCGCCCGGCATGCATGCCCAGGCGCGTCTGCTGCTGTTGATGGTCGGCGCCTCGGTCAGCCTCGGCTTTCCGCTGGGCGTCTTCGGCGGCATGCTCGAAGGTTTGCAGCGCTTCTACATCCTGAACTGGACCAGCATCGGCGCCACCCTCGCCCGCGCGGCTTTGATCGTGTATTTCCTGCACCGCGGATACGGTCTGCTCACCGTCGCCCTGATCACGGTCGGCCTGCCGATGTTTTCCTCGATTTTCCGCGGCATCATCGTATTCCGCTTGTGCCCCGTGCCCATTGGTCTCCAGCATGTGGATCGCGCCTCGTTCCGCCACATCGCCAATTACGGCGGCACCACCTTCATCGTGATGATCGCCGGGCGCCTGCGCTTCCGCACCGACGAACTGGTGCTCGGCACCATGATGTCCGCGGTTGCCGTCACCTACTTCAACATCGGCGCCCGCATCGTCGACTACGCCGGCGATTTCGTGGCCAGCCTCGCCCAGGTTTTTGTGCCCATGGCGAGCCAGTCGGAGGCCACCGGCAACCTCGATCGCGTGCGCAAAATTTATATCGCCGGCAACCGCGTGTGCGCGTTCCTGATTCTTCCCATCGCCGCCATCCTGATTCTCCTGGGCAAGCACATCATCCGCATCTGGGTGGGTGCCCGCTACATTCCGCACAGCTACCCGGTGCTGGTGGTGATGATCATTCCGTACGTGTTCATGCTGTCGCAGGCCGCGTCCGGGCGCATTTTGTTCGGCCTCGGTAAACATCAGACCTGGGCGGCCATCACCGTGATCGAGGGTATCGCCAACCTGATCCTCAGCATCGCGCTCGTCCCCCCGCTCGGAATTGTCGGCGACGCCCTCGGCACCGCCATCCCCCTCAGCTTTACCTATCTGGTGTTCTTGCCACGCCACTTGAAGAAGCAGATCGGCGTTCCCATCGGAACCTTCCTGCGCGAGGCCTATACCCTGCCCATTCTTCTGACCCTCCCGCTGGTCGCAGTGCTCGGGCTCGCCAACCGATTCTTTTATCCCCGCAACCTGATCCAGTTGGCGCTGGAAATCCTGGCGGTGAGTTCGATCTACGGAGTCGGACTGCTCTGGGCCTACCGCACCAACCGCGCGTTTCATGTTGCCAAGATTGCGGGATTGACGCAGCCGTCGCCTCCCGAGCCACCGCCGCAGGCGGTGGTTTCGGTGGAATATCAGGGGGAGCAGTAAGGGTCGAAAGGCACTTTCCATTCCCAAGCTGGGGTGGAAGGCTGCAATCCGTTTCACACCCGTCCGTCGGACGAAACCCGCTTGGGGTAAAATAGTAATGGTCTATTGTTTTTAATGATTTGCAACGGGTTGCCGCCAGGCCTTCGGAAGGACAACTGCTCCTTTGCTGTGTGGCACCGGATTTCGAGGCCGCGCGCCGTGTCACACAGGGGGTTCGAAGGATGAGCGAACTGTACGTTGTAGGTGGAGCTTTGCGAAGCAGCTTGTTCAAGCAGCTGGCAGAGTGGAACTCCTGCAAGAAGGCCCTGATCGTCAAAGTGAACCCACGCGCCAAGACCTCTGAAATCCTGGTGGAATACGACTCGCCTGAAGATGCGTGCCCCGCGGACTCGCCCTCAATATTGTTCAAGGCAGCTACTGTAGCGGATGACAAGCTGTATGTTTGTACCCCGACGGAAGTGCTCGTGTACCAGTTGCCCGGCTTCCAACTTCTGCACTACGTATCCCTTCCCTGCTTCAACGATCTCCACCACGTGCGCCCGACTCCAGAAGGCAACATTTTGATTGCAGACACGGGCTTGGATCTGGTGGTGGAAGTAACTCCCCAGGGAAAACTGCTGCGCGAATGGAGCGTCCTCGAGGAAGATACGTGGCAACGATTTTCCCGGAATATCGACTACCGCAAAGTACCCGAAACCAAGCCCCATAAATCTCATCCCAATCACGTGTTTCAGCTTGACGATGAGATTTGGGTCACGCGCTTCGAACAAAGAGACGCGATCAGCCTAACCCGCCCCGGAAGACGCATTAATATCGGAGTGCAAAGGCCCCACGACGGCCATGTTGTCGGCGACTGGATCTACTTCACGACGGTGGACGGGCATCTGGCAGTCGCTAACCGGCATACTCTACAAGTGGAAGAGATCTTCGACTTAAACACAATCGATAATCAGCAACAACTTGTGCTGGGTTGGTGCCGTGGCCTCGCGGTGATGGAGAAGGACAAAGTCTGGGTCGGATTCACTCGCATTCGCTCCACCCGGTTCAAAGAAAACCTCCTGTGGGCCAAGCACGGATTCGAAATTCGCAACAAACCTACCCACATCGCTCTTTACGATTTGGCGAAGAAGAAATGTCTCGACGAGATCGACCTGGAGCCCTATGGTTTGGCCGTACTGTTCAGTGTGCATAGCGCTGAAGAGGCGAGTGCAAGTGAAGGCACCCTCGCAAAGCCCGTTGGAGCGCAGTCTTCACGGGACAGCACCGTATGAGCGTTCGCAAGGCAGCCAAGAATGCCGCCAAGAAAGTATTTGTGGCGAGTGGAGTCCTTCGTTTCGCGCACAAACTGGCCGCCCCCGCTGCAGTCATTCTGCGCTATCACTCCATCCAGAATCGGCCTGAACAGTACGCCAACACCATCGGATGCGATTCTATTCACGCAACCTCCATCTTCGAGCGGCACATGGAGTTGATCGCGAGACGATTTAGCGCCGTAAGCATGGACGACGTTGCGCTCTTTCTGAAAGGTGAGAAGAGTCTCCCGCAAAGAGCTGTGGCAATTACTTTCGATGATGGCTACAAGGACAATTTTCGGTTCGCTGCCCCGATTCTCAACCGCTTTGGCATCCCGGGGACATTCTATGTTCTCGTCGATTCCGTCGACCGGTCGAAGGCACCCTGGTATTGCCTTCTGCGCCACGCATTCTGGACCTCTCGAAGGCCGAACTGGAAGGATCCTGCCACGGGCACGATTCACGATCTGACGGAATCGCAAGCCCGCGACGCAGCCTTTCTGAACGCCGCCGAGATCTGCGCGAAGTTAAGCGCGCCGGCGCGCGAAGAGCTGATACAGAATGCGGCGCGTGCTCTTGAACCTGAGCCGTTCCCCAATGAATCCGACCTGATGATGACCTGGGACGATGCGAGGACGCTGGTGAAATCCGGCCACATCGTGGGCTCGCATACCATGACACATCCGAACGTAGCGCAGGTTTCCGCAGCCGACGCGCGCAGCGAACTGACCGACTCCAAGCTCAAGCTGGAAAAGGAACTGGAGGAACCGGTGAAGCATTTTTCCTACCCCCATCCCGCTCTCAACCCGCAGTGGAATGAGAGCACATTGAAAATTACCGAAGAGCTGGGCTACGCGACTGCCGTGACCACGACTTGCGGAGCGGTGCGGGCCGACGTCCATCCGCTGGCGATTCCCCGCACCTACATACCTCGCGAGGAATCGGAATTCCTGTGGCACATCGAACGAACATTGGTGTTCCGCACCGGTGCGGCGGCCGAAAACCATCCGGATGTGTAAGGAAGAATGCATGAGCCAGAAATGACCGCAGGCACCCTCAGTCCCGAAGTGCGATTGGCAGAGCCAGCGGATCTCGCCCAGATCGCACCGTTCCTGATTCCACTGGGCGGCGAATTGTTTGGAGAAAGATTTCCGGACGGAACCGCTCAGGATTTTTATCGCTGGAAGTATTTTGGCAATCCTCTGGGCGATGCGATCGTGGGTATCGCTACCGCCGGCGGCTCGGTGGTAAGCGTGGTGGCAGCCACTCCCAAGCGCATTTGGCTATCGGGGAAGGCAGTCCCGGCTTACGAACTCGGCGACTTCCTGACGGATGGAAACTACCGCAAGATGGGCCTCTTTTCGCAATTGATCGAACTGGTTTGCCGCGAAGCCGGCGCTCGCGGATCGGCGCTGGTCTATGTTCGGCCGAACGACGTCTCTTTCCCCATCCTTACCGGCAAGCTTTCCTTTCACGAAACGCAACGGATGGATGCCCGTCGCTTTGTAATCCCAAGCCATACTATTTCGCGCAAGACCGGTATTCCTGCCAGCCTGCTTCGTCTTTCAGGCATGGACTGGCTCCTCAAGAACTGCTGCATCCCGCGTTCCCCTGGAGATGCCGTAACCGTAGTTCCGGTGGAGCGCTTTGGAGAAGAGACCGACCAACTCTGGCAAAGAGCGTCGGCAGGCTACGACTTTGCTCTGGTGCGGGACAGCAGTTATTTGAACTGGCGCTTCTCGGATTGTCCAACACCCTACAAGATGTGGCTCGCGCTCAGGAACGGTCAGACGGTGGGCTTCCTCGTAACCTCGGCAGACCGGACAGCCCCAACCGCTGCAGTCGTCGATCTGTTTACCGAGAGCAGCGACGTGGAAGCAGTGCGGGCGCTGTTGGCAACGGGCATTGGCAGCTTGCTGAACAGTGGCGTCCAGTTGATCAGCACCTGGACCTTGCAAGGATCCGCACTATCCGCCGCTCATGAACTGCTGCAGCGCGCCTTCCCTTTTCGCCGCAAGCAGCATCTTCATCTCGTCTTTAGAGTCCTGCTCCCACAAGAAATCACCTTACCCGTGCCATCACAAAAATGGCATTTCACGCTCGGGGACAGCGACGGCGCGTGATGCCAACAGAAAACTCTCAATTCGCGAAAACCGAAGTGAGTGGCGCCTTCGATCGCATGGCTTCTTACTACGCCGGCGAGCGGGGACAGTCGCCCTGGTTTCAGGCACAGCTCAAGATCGTTCTTGAGATGCTCGATTCCGAGCATGGACTTCTCCTCGATATCGGCTGCGCGGCGGGCGCCGAGTTTGAACCGCTACTCGCTCGCGGCTTTCAGATTGTCGGGCTCGACTATTCTCCGGAAATGCTCCGTTTGGCGCAGCAGCGTTTCGGCGCATCCCACGGTGTGCACCTTTGCCGCGCGGATGCCGAAGCACTGCCTTTCCCGGACGCCAGTTTTGACCACGTGGTTTGCCTGGGCGTGTTCGAGTATCTGTCCACCTACGACCCCTGTCTGGAAGAAATCCACCGCATTCTGCGACCTGGAGGCGTCGCGATTATCTCGCTGCCGACGCGCATCAGCCTGGATCGTTTCTCTAACAAGCTGTTCAACATGACCGCCGTCCCTTTATGGAGAGCGATAAAGAGGCTCAGGGGCAAACGCAGTTCCGGCCAACCGGTTGGCCGGCGCTGGAATCGTTGTATCCCCTGGCAGGTCCCCGCGCTGCTCCGCAAGCATGGTCTCAATCCAGAACACAGCGCTTACTCGGGATTCCTCCTGTTTCCTCTTGGGCAACTCTGGCCAGCCGCGGAGTTCCGCCT
>JADGNP010000378.1 GCA_017883425.1 Candidatus Sulfotelmatobacter sp.
TAGCCACGGATTTGCACGGATCAACACAGATTTCTTGGCCTCTCCGCAGAGCTTCGCCCCCTCCGTAGTCTAGTATTACGACAAGTCCTATCCGTGAGAATCCGTGTAAATCCGTGGCCCAGTACTGTTAGCATCGCAGCGTGGCGCTAATTGAAATCCGCAGCCTGACGAAGGTCTTCCCGCATGGCGAATCGCCGTTTGGCGGGAAATCTCGCGGAGAAGTTCGCGCGGTCGATGACGTCTCGCTCGACATTCACGCCGGAGAGACGCTCGGCCTCGTGGGGGAATCCGGTTCCGGCAAGAGCACGCTGGGACGTCTCATCCTTCGCCTGATCGAGCCGACTTCAGGTGCCGTGCGCTTCCAAGGCCGCGATTTGCTGGCGGCCAGCCGTGGCGATATGCGCGGCCTGCGCCGCGACCTGCAGATTATTTTTCAGGACCCGTTCGCCTCGCTCGACCCGCGTTTCCGGGTGCAAGATATCATCGCCGAGCCTCTGATCATCCACGGTCAGATCATTCACGGGGACGCTGATCAACCTATGGCCAGCGCAGCAGAACCATGTGGGGACAGCCGCCCCTTCGACAAGCTCAGGGCAGGCTCCCGGCTGTCCGGTCGAGCGAAGCTCGACGTTCGCGCCCGCGTCGCCGAACTGCTGCGCGCCGTGGGACTCGACGAATCCGCGCGCACGCGCTATCCCCACGAGTTCTCCGGGGGCCAGCGCCAGCGCATCGGGATCGCCCGCGCTCTCGCGCTCCGGCCAAAGTTCATGGTGTGCGACGAACCGGTCTCCGCGCTCGATGTCAGCGTGGGCGCGCAGATCGTCAACCTGCTGGCGCAACTGCAGCGCGACTTCGGCCTGACCTACCTGTTCATCTCGCATTCGATGCCGGTGGTGCGCTATCTCTCCACGCGCATTGCCGTGATGTATCGAGGAAAGATCGTTGAGGTCGGCGACACTACGCAAATCACCGAGCGTCCCGCCCACGCCTACACGCGCAGTTTGCTCGAAGCCACGCCGGAACTGCTAGCGTAGGGAAGAGGGGTCTTCGGGTCTTGGTCTTGGGGAGTTCCGCGCCCGCCGGTGTTGGCGACCGGATCGGGCACCTTGGGGGGATACCTTGGCGGTGCTTGAAAGAATGCCGCCCTACTTGGGAAGCAGGACCGACGCGATCGGGGGCACGGCTCCGATCTTCTCCGCCACCACGGTGGTGGCATCATAATTCATAACGTGTGATGTCAATTTCCGTGCGCCCAGAAAACGTACATCCGCGACCGCCTCCATGTTGCTGAGTACCCAAATTCCTGGCGGGCTGTCGAAGTCGAATTGGAGATGTATTTGTTTTACCCAAATTGAGGGCGACTTTACCGTGCCCTCAAGACGACGAATCAGGAAGGATTGCTTATCGACCCACGCCTGTCCTGATATCAGTTCGGGCTGTTTCCGCCTCGGATCAAGACGCAGAAGGTAATACGACTGACCGTCGAGGACGGCTTCCCCAAGGTAGCTGAACAAATAGTTCTCTCGAGTCACGGCAGCGGACCGTGATTTCTGACTCGAAGCACCTATGCCAATTTCATGTTCTACAATACGTTTCACTACTTGCGTGCCCATGCTGCTGCCGGAGCGTTTCTCGACACTGTACTTGCCGGGCGCCCGAAAATCGATTACCGCGATAACTTCAGAATCGATCCTGGTACTATTCACGCGACTCAGCCGATAATCGCGTTTTACATGATTGGGAATGCTTACCCCAGCCTGGGCTCGCTCCATCTTCTGAACAATAGAATTAAGAGCGGACTCTGAGTTCGAACCGCCTCGAGCCACTGTAGCGCTGAGCACAAGCAGCATCGCTAGTAAAGTCCGCATCCCCATAACTCACCTATGCACATGATAGAGCCCGGCGAAGCGGGTATCTGAGCACATTTGACCACTATCCAGTGCCGTGTCATGTCCGTCCGGACCATGCAAGGACCTTGCCTCGGGCGAAATGGGAGCCCGTCCGTTGCCCAATCATCGAACGGAACCGTTATTTCCGTCACTGCAGCAAGCCAAAGACCCCCACTCTAGTGTCGTAGGTGACAAGGACTCGCCCCTCGGAGCCTCTAGAACCACCACGACCACAACCAATCCACGCAGGTGTGCGTGAGCGCCGACGCCGGAACGCGGCGCTGCTCGCGCCAAGCTCTCCCGTAGAAAACTCCTGCGATCGTGGCCAGCAGAACATAGCGCCAGTTGAAGTGTGCGGATCTCTTATTGAAATGCGACAGGCCGAACAGCACCGACGCAATCAGCAGAGCGGCCCGGCGGCCGACTCGCCGCTCCAGCAGGTTTTGCACCCAGGCGCGAAAGAAAAGTTCTTCCGGCACAGCCACAAAAACAAAAATGCCCACCCACGTAAGAGCTGACCTGCCCACCGCGGGCACGTTGGCATGGGGATGAAGGAAGCCGAGCACGAGTCCCAGCAAAAGCACTGCGGGAGCGAAAAATACGAGCTCGCGCAAGCCCGTCTTCCAGTCGCTCCAGTGCAGGTGGAAATCAAATCCCGTGCCGCTCAAGCGGCGGATGGCAAGAAACCCATACAAGCCCGCATCCACCAGCAGCAGGTTGTTCAACCCGCGCAAGCCGGCGGGCCAGGCAGCGTCGAGCCAGCGCAAATCGACGGCCAGGCCCAGGGCGAGAAGAATCACGGCGTCGCGCCAGTTGCCGCGCTGCTCCGGATCGGCCACCGCCGCCCGCGCCAACAGCCACGCCATCACGACCGGCAGCGCGGCGTATAAGGCAAACCACTGCCAGCGAAACATGTGATGCGTGGCTGCGACGACCACGTAAGGCACCACCAACACCGCCGGAAGCGCCACGCCCACGGCAAGCGGCCAGCGCCCTACTGCCCGCGCCACGCGCTCGGCCGCAAATCCAAAGGCCGCCGCAGGCACAAGCTCAGCCACCAGGACTGCAATCACAACCGGCGTTACATTCGACATGCGCACCATCTTATCCGGGCAGTACAACCGCCCGGCAAGCGCGTCGTGCCGATGCAACGCCGGCGCCCCCTCAAACCGCAAGAGGCAACTCCAAATTTCATAGTGAGACCGCGGGAGTCTTCGTTACAGGGCACTCGTGAAATCGCAAATCCCACAGCGGCAGTGGCACACTTAGAGAAGAGATTCGTATCAGAGCATGCCTTCAGACATACCACACCAGCATGCAGCGCAGAGTCGGCTTTAGCCGCTGCGGTGGTGGGGAAGCAAACCCAGCGGCTAAAGAGGCTGCGGAAAAACTCGCATTCCGCGCCGCAGCGCCTGAAGGCGTGATTGATTAACCAGCACTTACGCGATGCCTGAAGGCATCGCCTGATACGAATCGTTGTTCTCACGCTGCACCACTTACCGATCATCCGAGCGGCTTGTGTCTGCGCCCGGCCACGGATAGAATTCCTTCGAATCTTCGTTAGGAGGCACTCATGGCCGCTGCTCCGGTCCTGCCCGCTTCGCCCGCTCCCACGCCCGAAACTGCACCTCTGTCCCAAGGGGCGCGCATCGTCAACACTTTCATCGCACCCTCGAAGACGTTCACCGATTTGCGCCGCAGCGCGAGCTGGTGGGTGCCGTGGATTCTCATATCCGTCTTCTCGCTGCTGTTCACCTACGCCGTCCAGCGACAGGTAACGTTCGAACAGATCAGCCGGAACGAGATCGCGCGTTCAGCAAAAGCGTCGGATCAGTTCGAAAAAGCTCCACCCGATCAGCAGGCTCTGCAACTGCGTTACATGACTGCGAGTTACCGCTACTCTTTTTGGGGGGTCCCGGCGCTGATCCTGCTCGTCGATCTGATCGTCGGTGCGGTTCTGTTCGCCACGTTCAAGTTTGCTGCTGGTGCCGACCTGAAATTCAAGACGGTGTTCGCCGTGATGATCTATGGAGGTCTTCCCGGAATCGTGAGCGGCATCTTGGGGACGCTTGCGGTGTTTTCTGGCATCGATCCCGAGGGATTCAACGTCAACAATCCGGTAGGCACGAATCCCGCCTACTACATGGATCCGGCGACCAACAAGTTTGTGTTGGGACTGGCCTCCATTCCGGATGTGATCAGCATCTGGACCATCGTGCTGCTGGGGATCGGTTTCGCGTGTACGAGCAAAGTAAAGCGCTCGACGGCCATCGCGATCGTTGCTGTGTGGTACCTGCTGTGGAAAGTGGGGACGGCAGCGCTGGCCGGAGCAAGAGGGTAGCCGCACTCAAGAACACACCTCGTTCGCTGTGCATAACTCTGTGACAAGGGTCACAGCCAGCATTCGGTTCTGCGAAGGATAATCACACGTTGCAGGAGGCGCTTATGCGATCTGCATTCTCCTGGGCCCTGCGGATTCTTCTTAGCCTGACTCTTTTTTCCCTGGTTCTCTCGGCTCGCCCCATGTCCGCGCAGAAGGCAACCCCGGCGCAGTGCGTCGACTGCCACAGCAAAGTCACGCCCAACATCGTTTCTGACTGGAAGCTCAGCAAGCACAGCGGAGTCGAGGTCACCTGCGCGGCCTGTCACGGCGACCAGCACACTTCGGCGAGCGACGTAGCCAAGGTGAAGATCCCCACGCCGGAAACCTGCGCCCAGTGCCACGAGACCCAGGTCACGCAATTCCGGAAGGGTAAACACGCCATGGCATGGGCGGCGATGAAGGCCATGCCCACCATTCACTGGCAGCCGATGGCGATGACGGAGGGCGAGAAGGGCTGCGGCGGATGCCACAAGATCGGCGACAAGACCCTGACCGAAGTCGTCGAGCTTCGCCAGAGTGGTTCCGGCACCGAGTTCGGCGCGGCGCAGTGCGATGCCTGCCACACCCGCCACACGTTCTCCGCCGAAGAAGCCCGCTCGCCGCAGGCCTGCGAGACCTGCCACATGGGCTTCGACCATCCGCAGTGGGAAATGTACTCCGCGTCGAAGCACGGAGTCAGAAACGATTTGAAGCAGAAACACATCCTGCCCGCCAGCGCCGCCGCACCGACTTGCCAGACCTGCCACATGCAGGACGGCAATCACGAAGTGCGCACGGCCTGGGGATTCCTCGCGGTTCGCCTGCCCCTGCCCGAAGACAAGCAGTGGGCCGCCGATCGCGCGACGATTCTTGAAGCGCTGGGTGTGCTCGATCCACAAGGTCAGCCGACGGCCCTGGTCGCCACGGTGAAGGCTGCGGACCTTGCCCGTCTGACCCAGGAAGACTGGCAGCGTGAGCGCGACAAGATGATCAAGACCTGCAATCAGTGCCATTCGGTGAACTTCGCCAAACAGCAATTGGAGCAGGGCGACGACATGATCAAGAACGCCGATCACCTGATGGCCGAAGCGATCCACATTGTCGCTGGCCTGTACAAAGACGGCGTGCTGCCCAAGCCGGCGAACTACGCCTACCCGTTCCCGAACCTGCTCACATTCCACGACGCGCCCACGGTGGTGGAGCAGAAGCTGTTCGTGATGTATCTCGAACACCGCATGCGGACTTTCCAGGGAACGTTCCACGCGAGTCCCGACTATGCCCTGTGGTATGGCTGGAGCGAGATGCAGCGGGATTTGACGGAGATCAAGGAACTGTCCGCGCAAATGCGCCGCGAAAAGTTGGGAGCCACCCTGAAACCGGCGGTAAAATAAGGTCTGGCGCCACCGGAGTGGCCAGCGTCAGCCCGCAATGGATTCAATCGCCTGCACCACCTCTGG
>JADGNP010000379.1 GCA_017883425.1 Candidatus Sulfotelmatobacter sp.
AAGCGAACTCTTCTTGGGTTCTTGGTACTGGAGAAGAAGCTTGCCAGTGAGAACAAAGACACCACTCAGTTGGGAGGTTCCCGGTGACTGCAACGACTTGGATAAGTTAACCCGAACTCGTCAGCCCGCTATCGATTCCATCGCCCGTACCACCTCATGCGAAAGCGACAGGTCGAGGCTGGCGAGATCCTGCTTCATGTGCTCGGCGTTGGAAGTGCCGGTTAACGGCAGCATTCCCACCGCTCGCGCAAAGCTGAACACCACCTGCGCTGGAGTCGCGTCAAGCTTCGCCGCGAGAGCGATCAGCGGAGGATGTTGCAGCACCTCTGGATTCGCGGTGAGCAGCGAAAATCCCTGATAAGTAATCTTGCGCTCGCTGCAAAACCGTCGCACCTCGCGATCCCAGCCGAGGCGCGCAAAACAGCGGTTCTGGACGAAGGCAGGCAGTTCCGAGTGAGCGGCCTCCATTTGCTCCAGATGCTGTAACGAAACATTGCTCACCCCCAGCAGGAGCGCGCGTCCGGCGTCGCGCTCCTTCCTCATCGCCTCCCACACTTCCGTGTCTGCGGCGCCCCATTCGTAAGCGGAGGAGGGCCCGTGCAGTACGTAGCTGTCGACGTGATCGGTCCCGAGATGATCGAGAGAACTGGCCAAAGACTGAGCGACCTGAACCGCGAGACGCGCCGCGGGATCATAGGGCAGACGATGGTCCTGACCACGCTGGTAGGTGAATTTCGTCTGCAGAAAAAGATCGGCGCGCGTCACTATGCCCGCGCGATAGGCCGCGGCCAGGCCCTCTCCAACTCCCGCTTCGAAGTAATGGCGGCGCTGGTTGGCGGTGTCAATGCCGCGAAAGCCCGCGCGCAGCGCGAGTTCGGTAAGGGCCGCAGTGCGGTCTTCCTTCCATGCGGTGCCGTAGAGAAAATCGGGGGCTTCGGTCGGCATCGCGTCATTGTGCCATGAAACCCTTTTAACCACAGAGGACACAGAATCCACGGGGGAGATCGAATCTGCTCTGTGTCCCCTGTGTCCTCTGTGGTTGAAGCTCCTGTGCGTCATTCGCGCCGCGTGCGAGGGCTGAGTAGAATGGGAGCGGAGCAAGGCAGTCATATCACGCCACGACTGCGAAAGGACGCCATGAAACGCACGATCTGTCTCTTTCTGCTTTTTGCGGCAACTGCAGTTCTCGCGCAAGAGAAGAACCCGGTCACGTCGGTGGTGAAGGAAATTCTGCCGCGCCAGCAGAAGAACCTGGTGGCGGCGGTGGAAGAAATGCCCGCCGCCAAGTTCGGCTACAAGCCCACCGAACAGCAGATGACGTTCGGCCAGCTCGTCCTGCACATCATCGGGTCGAACAACCATCTGTGCTCGACCATTGGAGACGTGCCGGAGGTCAAGGCACCGGTGCCGCTGAAGGAATCCGACGGAAAAGCAAAGCTGGTGGCGGCGCTGAAGGCAAGCTTCGAGTTCTGCAGCAGCGCGCTCGGCAAAGTGGACGACTCCAAGCTCGGCGACGAGGTCGAGTTGTTCGGTGGCCGCAAGGGGTCGCGTGCGTTTGCGTTGATCTTGCTGACCAACGACTGGGCTGATCACTACAGCTCGGCGGCGATGTATCTTCGCCTGAATGGAATGCTGCCGCCGACGGCGCAGCCGAAGAAATAGTAGTCAGGACTCAGTAGTCAGTAGTCAGCGCTCAGCCACAGGGCATTGGGCAATCAGCACTTGGCCGTCCAAGGTTCCGGATGGCACGCACAACCATCTCACGCGGCTAAATGCCAAGTGCCAACTGCTAATTGCTACTTGATCTGCACGAGTTCGTCTGAAGAGGCCGCTGCCGGGATCATCGAGGCGGGATGCTGCGGGGCGCGCCAGGAATCGAAGATGGAAACCTGGTGCACGCACGACACGGTACAGTGCGGGGCGCAGGATTTCTCGGTGAGGTATTCACGGCGCAGGTCGTCGCGGGTGTAGGTGGCGAGCGGCACTCCAGGATATCCGCGCTGCTGCGAGCAGTAGTGAACCAAGCCGTCTTCGCAGATGTAGAGATAGCGCCCGCCTGCGCGGCATCTCCAGTCGTTGGGCTGACCTTTCGCGATGTTGTCCTGAAATGCGTTGATCCGGGTGAAGCTGCTTTTTTCCAGCGCCTGCATTTCGTGATAGATGCGGCGCTCTTCGTCGCCTAGCGGCTGCACCTGGCCGCTGCCGTCGTGAATAATGCCGATGGTTGAGGTAAAGCCCAGTTCGATCGCGCGCTTGCCGATCACCAGCGCGTCCTGCGGATGGGAAATGCCGCCTCCGACCACGGAATTAATATTCACGTGAAAGTCGGCGTGCTCGGCGAGCAACTGCAGCTTCTTGTCGAGAACCTTCAGACTCTTTTTCGAAACTTCGTCCGGATTCACGTTGTCGATGGAGATTTGCAGCCACTCGAGTCCGGCGCGGTTGAGGCGCTGAATCCGCTCGGCCACCAGCAGATAACCGTTGGTGATGAGTCCAGCGATCATGCCATTGGCGCGGATGCGGCGGATGACGTCATCGAGCTCAGGATGCATGAGCGGCTCGCCGCCGGAAATGGTCACGACCGCGGTACCCAGGGAGCCCAGCTTGTCGATCCGGCGGTACATTTCCTCGATCGGCACCGGCTTGGAGAAGTCGTCGAACTCGTTGCAGTAAGTGCAGGCCAGGTTGCAACGGCGCATGGGGATGATATGCGCCAGCAGCGGGTGGTCGGTCGAGGCGAGCGCGCGGATCGCCATGTTCGCCCCGCGCAGGTTGCGGTGCAGGGCTTTGGCGCGGCGGCGCAGGGTTGTAATGGCAGATGGCATGAGGCTTGAGTTCCTTCTATTACAGCACAGGCTGCGGCTTTAGTGCATGCGCGGCAACAGCGTTTGGTAGATTCGGCGGGTTGAACGGCACCCGGCATCGCCATTCTGCACTGATCAGATGCTTTTGGATGTTGAATCGCTAGGAGGCGATTCGAGCGAGGGCGGCTGCAATCATCGGATCCTGGTCCGCAAATACTGTCCGCAAATCCAGCAGCACTCGTCCTTGTTCGACGCGGGTAATGATGGACGGATCGGACACGCGCAGGCGGGCGGACAACTCGTCGGCGCTGAGGCTGGCGCAACTCAAGGCGAGCAGACGGGTCGGCAGGACCGACGAGGGCGCGGCCCCGCCGCCGATTAGCGATTCACCATCGGTGACTTCGACGTTGAATTTCGACGACCGCACCTGCGCCGCCAGCGATTCGGCGCGCTTGCCGATTTCCTCTTTCGTCAGCCGCATCATCCGCAGAGCAGGAATAGCATCGTGGTCGCGCTTCACGTACGCCAGTAGCGTGGCCTCCAGGGCGGCGTAGGTGAGCTTGTCGACGCGGAGGGCGCGGAACAGGGAGTTGGCGCGCATGCGGTCGACCAGATCGGCGCGGCCGCTGATCAATCCAGCCTGCGGACCGCCCAGCAGTTTGTCGCCGCTGTAGGTCACAACGTCGACGCCGGCACGCAGGCTGTCGAGCACGCTGGTCTCGCCGCTGATGCCGAAATTCTGCAAGTCCACGAGTGCGCCACTGCCCAGGTCTTCCATCAAGGGCAGCCCACGCTGGCGAGCGAGAGTTACGAGTTCGGCGGTCGATGCCTGCTCGGTAAAGCCGGTGATCTCAAAATTGGACCGGTGCACGCGCAGCAGGAGCCGCGTGCGCTCGGTAATCGCCTTTTCGTAGTCAGCGACGCGAGTGCGATTGGTGGTGCCCACCTCGCGCAGGGTTGCGCCCGACTTCGCCATGACGTCTGGAATGCGGAAGGAGCCCCCGATTTCCACCAGTTCGCCGCGCGAGACGATCACCTCGCCGCCTTCGGCCAGCGTGTTGAGCGCCAGCAGGACAGCGGCGGCATTGTTGTTTACGACAATGGTCGAGACGGCGCCGGGAACTTCCGCCGGGCTTCGCCCCTTCGGCTCGCTACGCTCGCTCAGGGCAGGTTCAGGCGGGACGGCCGAGGCGGCCGTCCCTACATCAGCAGCTGTTGTGGCATCGCTCAGTAGGCTGCGAAACAGGCGATTGACGTGAGTGTCCCGCTTTCCGCGTGTGCCCGCGTCGATGTCAAACTCGAGATTGGAAAAGCGTCCAGCAGTTTCGCGGATGTGCGCCAGCGCGGTTTCGGCCAGCGGAGCGCGGCCAAGATTGGTGTGCAGGATGACCCCCGTGGCGTTGATCACCGGACGCAGCGAGTGTGCGAGCGCCTGACGAAGGTGCGCCTCTATGGCGTTGCCCAGTCCGTCCAGGGCAAGTCGCAGCGCAGGCCCATCCAGCAGTTCGGAAGCGAGTTCTTCTCGCAGACGGGCGAGCACAGCGCGTGTCGCATCGGTGACCGCGGCAGGTCCATGGCTGGCCGCCAGCGAGCAGACGGCGGGAGTGCGAATTAACTCGTCGACCGACGGCAATTCGCGAAACAGCTCCGATCTCGCCACGCTTTTCATCCCCGGATTATCCCATGAAACCTACGAAACGCTCCCGTTCGCCGGAAGCGCGGCTACAACGTATGCAGATACACGAGCAGATCCTGAATGTCCTGCGAGGTCAGGGTCTGGCTGTAGCCGGGCATTTCGTGGCGGCCCAGGCGGATGATATCGATGACGCGGTCATCGTTCGCGGGCAGTCCGCTCAGAGAAAGGTATTTTTGCTGGAAAACTCCCTTGAGCGACGGGCCCTTCTTGCCCCGACTGGAATACGGCTCATGGCAGCGGTCGCATTGCGAGTCGTAGATCTTGCGGCCGGCCGACTGTTGCGAGTTGAGGCCAAGCTCGGCGTCTGACTTGCGGCGCTGGACGTCGCAAGCGGCGATCGTAGCGAATGCCAGCAGAACGAGAAGTACTCCTAAGACGATTCCCGCGCGACTACTTTTCTGCAGTTGCTCCAATGAACTGACGTCTTTCGATTGCATGAACCATCCCTCGATCGTGCCATAGGCGGAACTGCCAACCGCTTTACAATGATAGAGCAAAGCCCAAAGCCCAAAGCATAAAGCACCGTTTTGCCTCATTCATGACAGTTGTGCTCAAACGCGTCTATGAACCCGCGGCACGCACCGACGGAACGCGCGTTCTCGTCGACCGGCTTTGGCCGCGGGGTGTCGCGAAAGCCAGCGCCGTGCTGGACGAATGGCTGCGTGACCTGGCGCCTTCTCACGAACTGCGCCGCTGGTTTCATGCCCGGCCCGATCATTGGCAGGACTTTCGCAAGAAATATCTGAAGGAATTGTCGCAAGCCGAGGCCGAGGACGCGCTGCTCCAGCTCTACCAGCTTGCCAATAAGAAAAAGCGCCTGACCCTGCTCTTTGCCTCGAAGAACGAGACGCGCAATAACGCGGTCGTGCTCAAGGAACTGCTTGACGGGATGCGCAAGCCTCCAACCGGCACGGGCCCCGGGGCAGTCTACGGGATGCGCAAGCGCGAGGCCGCCGTGCGGCGCAGATAGCGCAATCGTGCGCCAAGTCCTGCCGGCGTGCTTCATTTATATTTATGCAGATTTTCAATGATTACCGATCCTGGTGGCCCATTTCTCAGAGGGATCCAGTCGCTTATTGAGGTTTGCAGAATATAGTGACACCCCTATACGGTCTGTCATTCCGAGCGGAGTTCCGTCATCCGCATCGCGGATGGCGGAACGTAGTCGAGGAACCTGCTGTTGGACGCGGCAGAAAAGCAGGTTTCT
>JADGNP010000380.1 GCA_017883425.1 Candidatus Sulfotelmatobacter sp.
AGGGGCAATTCCATTCCAGAACTTTGTCCCACTTCTTGAACCAGTGCAGTTCGCTGGCAATGCGCGACCAGAACTTGTCCGGGTCGTCGACCGATTCCTGGTAGAGATGCTCGTATTCTTCCAGGCTCTTGATGTGGGCCTGCTTGCTGAATTCGGGCGGGCATTCGAACTTGCGCTGCTCGTTCAGAATGGAATCGATGTTGGGCCCTTGGATATCGACAACGGCTTTATCAGCCACGATGAGAACCTCGACGCAGAGGAATTGCTTCTTCGTGCCGGAAATGGGGGCACGAAATCGCAGGAGTTTATTCTACACAGCGCAAGGCAGGATGGGATGGAGATCACACGCCATGGGGAAGCTGTCAGCCGTCAGCTCTCAGCCGTCAGCCGGGTGCCCCATGTCTCGCGTCTTTTGTGAGACGTGGGGCTCTTCGCGCGGCAGAAAGGAGTTCGTGGGAAGGGCGCGGCTTCAGCCGTGCCGAACCCATCCTTCAGTTTCGCGGGCTTCCTGGGAAGTGTCATTAAACCGTCCCAGCGCCTATTCATCAACTTGGAGGCGCTCGCTCAACCCCCGGACTACACCCGCGACCATGTCAACGAGTGTAATCGCCTGGTTACATCGCCTGGTTACATCAGTTGACAATTGCACCCGCTTCCTATCCATTTCAACGCGAGACCTGCGCAAAATCAGTTACTACGCGGCGTCACAGCGAGCGCACGCCGCTGAATCTCTTCGTAGAGCTGGTAGAATTTCTGCACTTCGGCGTCGTTCAGCACTTCTCCCGAAGCGTACGTGAGCACGCGGGCAAGCGCCTGCTCCAGCTCCTCATCTGTGCAAGCCTCTAGGTTTGTCATTTGCCCTCCGAGTCTCTAACAGAACCTCGAAGTACCCCGCAACGTGCATGAAGAGTGGCCCATCCGTCACGCGTAGTGAGGTGGACTGCTCAAGTGTGAATTAAATTGAGCGTTTTCCGCCCATGGTTCTCGGGTGATCGGCGCAAACATGAGATGTAAACTCTTTGTCGCGCTGCAACTCGAAGTTCCGCATCATTTCATCGAAAGATTTGCCCGTTGGCGCAGCAGAAGAATCAAACCGCCAGGAGCATTCCGAGCAAGCAAGACCGAGAAAACGCTCTTCTTCGGCCCATACAAGCTTGCGGGGCACACCGGTTTCTGACAGAGTGGTCCTCTTTCAGGCCAGAGCTTAGTTGACGGTTAATACGAGTACGCTGCTGGCACCTCCGCTTGTGCAACCCAGGTCTCCGGAATTCCCGCTCGGAGTATTAACAGTAACCTTCACCGTTCCAGGACCGGATATCACATCGGTCGTAAGCTTTACTTTCAACTGCTGATCGCTGACAACAGTCGCGCTTAGAGGCGTCGCGTTGATGACAACTTCAGACGACGAAACAAAGTGGCTACCATTCACGGTGAGCATAGAACCCTGCTGCACTTGAGCAAAAGTCATTGTGCTTGGCGACAGTGAGCCGATAAGTGGCGCGGGCCTAGCACTACCGCACAACGGGTTTAGGGTGTTGTTGCAGCCTGGAAGGAGCAAGAGAGCAAGCAGGCCGGCGAGAGACAGAGCGCAAGTGCGGGAAGGCATGGAGATACTCCTTTTCGATGAGTCTCCCCCGTTTAGATTGTTGAATTGGTTTTGCGTACAAACACCCTAACCCGGGGCCAAACTCATGATTCTGAAAAAGAAAGCAGGCCGAGTGCCAATGCAGAGCGAGCGGCGGCATTGTTTTCTAATTGCATTGTTTTTAGCAGGTTAAGAGAAGACAGGGCAGCTTGGGACAAACCGCGATTCACAGGGCTCCGGTGGCCGGATTCCACCAGGGTGGTGGTTCTCGGCCAGTGGAACGAGCAGGCAAAGATTGAGCGAGGAAGTTACATTTGGGGCAAGTGGAAGGGGAGAGAAGCGGATAGCGCTTAATTAGGTTACTGTTGCAACATCGCCATAACGCTCATTGACCCGGTTCTGAGTGTAATCGCCTAGTTACATCAGTTATCAATAGGTACCTCATATGGCGTCAAGAAAACTCTCCTCGCTGCAACAAGTTGGCCGCCCGCAAAGCTCAGTCCCGTCGCTGTCGAAGGTCGCTTTTGAGAGGAGAAACGGCTTGCTTTCCAAAGTGAACGAGACCTCAAATGACACCCGCAGAGGGCGGCTATGATGCTTCTGAAACAAGTATCTAACCTTCCCCTCGGAGCATGGCTCGGGCATAGCCGCCGGTCGCGCTTTTTCTCCGACTCTATCGCCGCAGCCTAAAAGCGGCGGCGACCCCTGCATGATCGGACGACCACAGTCCATTCCGTGGACTGAGACCCGTCAGCACAATTCGCATCGGAGCGACGCCACTGCCCTTGGTCAGAATCAGGTCAATCCTCTGTGGTGTAGAGGGACCTATTCCTGAATCCTCCAGGAAGAGTGGCCAGGTAATTCCTGCGTTGTTCGGATGTATCTTGCTCCAGACGTCCACGAACCCTGCGCTAGTCAGGATCCCGTAAGCCGGACCATTCTCCCAACTGGGGGCATGAGCGTCAGAATTGAGGTCGCCGGCCAAGATCAGCGGCAAATCAGTGTTCAAAGGGCCACTCAGCAACTCACTAGTCTGAGCCGCCTGGTAGTCGGGACTGAAGGTTTCCAGGTGCGTTGTGGCAAACCGATAATTCTTGCCGCGTACCTTCACATCGACGGCAATCCATCCGCGCAGGAACGGGATCGACTGACCGGCAACGCTGAAATTCAGCGTCGCAGCAGCGCTGAAGTGGTCGGCTTGCTGATTGCGCACTTTGAGGTCTGCGGCAGGAAGATCGGTGCGCACCAACACCGCATCGTAATCCGTGAGCCCAACCTGGATCATGTTCTGGTAGTTGGCGTCAAACGCCGGCAGTGAGATGTCGGCATTCTTCTGGACTATGATCGCTTTGTAATGCAGCCCGCGGGTTTTGAGCGCTGCCATCAGCGAGTCCAATCCGCTCACCACGACCGTCAATTCGGTCGATCCATACGGACCTGAACTTAAGGTTGTGACTTCCTGCAGAGCGACCATGTCGGGATGCTGCTTCTGAATTTCGGCGGCGATACCGTCGGCGCGCTGGGCAATGTTGCTGTTGAGCATCTCCTGATAGGTTTGCGTGATCGCGACCAGAATTGCGGAAAGATCATTCGGGTCTGCCGTCAGCACGTACCAGAAGTCCGAGCCAGCGTCCATGTTACGGGTCATGACATTCAGTTGCCGAGGTTCGCAGGCGCTTACACTCTGCACTCCGGCACTGAGCAGCACCAAAACTACGAGCAGGGATACTAATTTTCGGATCATAGCTTGCTCCTTACTTATTGGAATTGGAAACGAACAACCAGGTGGTGGACGAGCTTCTTACTCCCCAACCGGGCCCTAGCCAACTTTTTCAATTTGCCCACGCGATCGACGGGTGCATTGCGATTCCAGAGCGCAACCACGAGGCAGCGTTGTTAACAACGAAGAGAATGATTGAGGGTGGTCAGGGAGTTGGTGACGCAGCGCGACCATGCGTTGTTTTCACGACGGCGCTGGCCGCCCTGCGTCGAAGAGGTGGGACCAAGCAGAGAGCCGCCAATTGACTCGGCGGCCATGGTAATTCGGGCCGAAGCCTGCGGTACTACCATTGAGAACAGTGGAGTGCCCTCGAAAGGCAGTGTCTCCGATTCGTCGTACGGGGTTTCCGGGACATCTTCTGCCGGAACAATCAGAGACACACCGAAGCCCAGAAGCACCAAGAGAAAGAGAATACAGTGCGATTTGTGCATACGCGCACCTGGCATGGACAGCCAGATTTTGCCTCTCGGGTGGGTACACTCCCACAAAATTGGAGTGGTGCTCGTTCGGGGAGGCCAACGCGGGCTTTCTACCTCTTTACCTCAAAAGGTAACTGCTGTCTGTGATGCTGGTCACGGTAAGTAGTAGAGCTTACTGGTTTTCCCATCTGGGGTTCGTGGAGAGAGCGTGGCTGTGCGGGTGCAGCTTTTGTCAGTTGGCGAGAAATCGCGATTGCGCTCATTGACGACTGAGTCGTGAACGTAATTGAGGTCCCGACAGTCTATCTTCGTTCATTGTGAAAAGGCGTTTAGCTTTTGCGCGCGCGCGCGGTCTTTTTGGGGGCAGAGGTGAAGTGCTCGATCCGGTTCCGGCCGTTCTCCTTGGCCGCGTAAAGGCCGGCGTCGGCCTGATTCAACAATGCTTCCAGTTCGTTTTTCCCATCGGTATTGGAGACGGCGACTCCCATGCTCATGGTGATGAGTCTCTCCTCGCCGGAACAAACCACAGGTGTACTGCCAACGATTTCGCGCAGCTCATTCGCACGCAGCAGCGTGTTGGGCAAATCACAGCTGGGCAGAATCATAAGAAACTCTTCTCCGCCATAGCGGCCAACACCGTCGTAGACGCGGAGTTGCGCGCGCAGTCGCCGGCCGAGTTCGCGGAGCGCCTCATCGCCAAAAAGATGGCCGAGTGTGTCGTTGACGCTCTTGAAATGATCGACGTCGCCAAGAACCACTCCCACCGGCTTGTGCTCCCGGCGCGCTCGCTCCAATTCCCGCTGCAGCATGCCGAGAATCTCTCCGCGATTCATCAATCCGGTGAGGCTATCGTGGGTGGCGGCATGGCGCATGGACTCCCGAGCGGAAACCAATTGCTCCTGCAGATCGAGAATCCGCTTGCCGACCAGCAGGCGCGCCTTCAATTCCAGCTCATCAAAGGGCTTGACCAGATAGTCGTCCGCCCCGGCTTGCATGGCGTCGAGCATGTTCTGGCGGCCCTCGTTGCTGGTCAGCAGGATGACGTAGACGTAAGGACCGGACGATCCGGCTTGCCGGATGCGCTGGCAGAGCTCGATGCCATCCAGATCGGGCAGCACCCAATCGAGCAGAACGAGCTTGGGAGCATCCGGCTGCTGCAGGATTTGCCAAGCCTCGGAGCCGCTCTCCGCGAGGGTGACGCCAAAACTCCAGCTCCGCAAATGATCGCCGATCAATTTGCGGTACACAGCGGAATCATCGACCACCAAGGCCTGCATGAGTCTTGAACCTCCGACCTCCGCTGCGCCAAACAACGAACGGTCGCTCATCCACACCCCCGTGGCGGATCAGTGCCCTATCAAACCTGATCCAACTATCATAAGACCAAGAGGTTGCTTAAGGAGAGCGGGCAAGTGGCTGGCCCGTGCATCCTGAGGTACCTTTTGAAGGATCGGCAAACGGAGCCAGATGCTTTAACAGGCCGGCGCCGGACTTGGAAGCCCATTTCAGGCACCGAAAGCCTACCCTAGCGACCGTGTCGGGGCGGGTCTCTTGCGCGGCCGCACGCAGGGGTCCCGAAGAACGCTGGGGCTCCTATCTCGCCGAGGGTTGACCCGGACTTCGCCAGCAGCCTACCATAGCGGCGGACGGCACTGAGGCCCTCGGGAATGATCGGCCAGACAGTCTCCCACTATCACATCGTTGGAAAACTCGGTGGTGGTGGCATGGGCGTGGTGTATGAGGCGGAAGACACGCGCCTGGCCCGTCACGTGGCCCTCAAGTTCATTCCCGAGGAGATGGTCCACGACCCCAAGTCGCTCGACCGCTTCGTGCGCGAAGCCCGCGCCGCTTCCCAGTTGAACCATCCCGGCATCTGCACCATCCACGATATCGACGACAACTTCGGACATCCCTTCATT
>JADGNP010000381.1 GCA_017883425.1 Candidatus Sulfotelmatobacter sp.
CCTGAAACAGCAGCGAGAAAAAACAGCGAAACGCGAAAGATAGCCGTGTTGAAAAGCCAATCATAGTTATATTTGCTCCGAAGCTGAGCTGGCACCCGGAAAACACTCTATATATTCTAAATGCAGTTGCCCTGTAAAACGCCGTCTGACCCTCATTGGCCGGTTTTGAGTGACCCCTGAGGCCTGAACACCTAATCAATCCCGCGGGAGAACGTCGTTTCCTCTTCTCTGCATAAAACGGAGTTTTTGATTTTCCTATAGATCAAGAATCACATGTTTCGCATTTTCGACAAGCTGGGTGTTTCCAACCGAATCGAGCTGATGTTTATGACGCTCAGTCCAGGCACAGCCGCACCCCCGCTCCTACAAGATCTGCTAAAGGACCCGGCTGGCGATTACGACGAAGCGACTCTGGCCTTATGTGAAAAGGCAGCAGAACATGGTGTTCTCGCTGCCCAGTTGATGTTGGCACGCATGGCATGGACCGGACGGGCAAGCGACAGCGATGTGGTCCGTTCCTACATGTGGTTCTGCGTTGCCCTTCACCAAGTCACCCGGACGAAAAATAGCGTAAAGAAAGCGATGAATCCGGCGCAAGTGGTGGAGGCATGGGGATTGTTACCAACGTCGACAAATTCATTGACGCCACTCTCCGAGAGCTCCGCGCAAGGCTGGAAGGTAATGACTTTCTTGCTGGAAATTGGTCGCTGCGCGAGCTGGTTGATCGGTTGGAGCAAGTCGGACTGGTGGTGAGCGTCGAATGCAAGCAGTCCAGCGATTTAGAAAAATGAAGCTTCTCACGACCAACGCGGTTGCCGAGATGCTCTCAGTTCCTGGGGGCACGCTTCGATATTGGCGGAAAGTCGGGCTCGGACCGTGCTAGGTCAAATTAGAAGGATCCATCCGGTATGCGGAGGAGGACGTTTTGCGATACATTGAACGCAATCGCCGAACTCCTTCCGTGCGGGCATACATGGAGGAGAAGAATGCTATATAGGCGAGGCAAGACCTGGCACTATGACTTCACGGTTGCAGGTCGCCGCCAGCGCGGGACGACTGGCCAGACGTCGGAGTCGAGAGCCAGAAAGGTCGAATCGAAACTCATCGAAGAAGCGGAACGAAGGGGACCGTCGGCAGTTCTACGACGAGCACCTTTGCTCTGTGACTTCGCACCAAGGTTTCTGGAGTGGGTGGATCATGCTCGACATCTGGCTCCGAAGTCGCGCCGTTACTACCGCGTCGGGTAGAATCAAATTCGCTCGACGCCGCTGATGGGAATGAATCTCGACCGCATCACCACAGAAGAGTTGGATTCCTTAGCATTGGCGGGTTCGCCGTCTTACGTCAATCAGGCGCTTCGCACATTGCGAAGACTGCTGGGCAAGGCGGCGGAGTGGAAAGTGATTGCTGTGGCGCCGGGTATCAAGCTGATGAAAGAAGTGGGCCGCGAACTGACCATTGACCCGGAAACCGAGGCGAAGTTGCTCGCTGTGGCAAAACAACCAATGAGAGACGTCCTCATCGTGATTCAGGACACAGGGATGCGCCCCGAGGAGGTCTTTCGCATTCGGATTGAGAACATCAACTGGAGCCAGCGGCTGATATTCAATCCGAACGGAAAAACCAGAGCAGCACGCCGACATGTACCAATCGGCGAACGAATGCTGGACCTGTTGATGGTTCGCTGCAAGGACAAACGGGAAGGCTGGCTCTTCCCTTCAAAGAGGGCAAAAGGTGGGCACCTCACCACTGTTGCAAAGCAGTTCAGGGACGCTCGCAACAAAGCTGGACTTCCCGAATCGCTGGTACTGTATTGCGCCCGTCATACCTTCGGTACGGCGGCGTATGGAGCAACCGGAAATCTGGCGATGGTGATGAATGTCATGGGCCACACCGATGTGCGTACCGCAATGCGGTATCAGCATCCGGTGTTGGATTCGGTTCGCGAAGCTATCGACCAGAGAAATCTACGTCACAAACCACGTCACAACGAACTGAGGGTACAGTGAGAATGGCGGTAAGTGATTGAAAGAATGGAGCCGACGAGCGGACTTGAACCGCTGACCTGCCGATTACGAATCGGCTGCTCTACCAACTGAGCTACGTCGGCCTCTCCTCGATTCTAAATGGGAGGCCGGAAAGCGTAAAGAGAGATGCCGAGATGCGCTCCGTGAAGGTCCACGCGGAATCGCTCGCTGCTCTGCGATGCGCGACCACCCACGTGAATACTTTCAGTTCCCGCTAGGCCGCTCGCGTCTCGACCAGAGCTTCATATTCGTGCTCCGATTCCGCGGGCAGAAGAACCCACATGGTGTAGATGCCGAGCGCCGTTCCGAATGGAATGTTGGTGAACAAGGAAATAAAGGCCAGGACGAGAACGACGACGCGCGCCCAGTGCTCACGCTGCAATAAACCCCATCCCGCAATGAACCCGCAGGCGGCCTTGGCCAGCAAGAGAATCGCGACTGTGCTCAAGAGCGGAGTCAGAAACGCGGGCGGACCGCTCTCCAGTCCCGGCCGGCGGAGATGGACAAGCAACGTGTTGGCCACAACATACAGGATCACGCTACCGATGGTGTTGAGAGCCGAGAACGCCAGCCACAAAAGGCCGAGCAACCGAACGTGCTCCTGCACCCGGCCGGGGCGCGGTTGCATGAGCGACACTGGACCGACGATCTGCTTGCCACACTTGCTGCAAAAAGCTTGACCCGGTTGCACTGCTGCGCCGCATCCATCGCAGAACATGAATTCCTCCCCGTGAACCATGCCGCCCGTATCTCACCACAAGATACTTACAACAGATGGTACGCAGAAAATGCGGAACAGTTCCCTCTCAAGTGATCAAGCGCTTCCTCGATTCTGCTTTGCGCACACGGAGTGAAATGCAAAAACGAAGAGGCCACCCGGCAACTGGGCGGCCTCTTCTTCAAGGGAGAATAGTTCCAACGGAGCTTGAAAATCCGTCAAAACTTTCTGCGCAAATCTTATGAGCCTAAAAACAGGGGTGTCAAGGGATTTTTGTGAAATAAATGTCTTTGTTTTCAATGAGTTACATAATCAATCAATACTGACGGCGAGTGTTCCAATTTGAGACAAAAACCTCTGGAAAAGGTCCTAAGCCGATCTATCTAAAGGCACTTACCCTGGGTTCGGAAGGCGTTAGGAGGGATTCTGGGGCGCCGGGCGGCCCCCGTCCGTCCCGCTTTGGGAGGCTCCTTTGACCACCGTTTCCGTGAGATGAAGCGAGATGAATTCCATCTGCTCCGGTCGGTCAAAGACTTTGTCGGGAAACCAGCGCTTCATCAAAATGCGGATTCCGCCGAAGGCCACGCCCGCCACCACCGCGAGTCCCGCGAGAATCCCACAAAGAATGACGATGTTGAGAATCAACATGTACAGGTCGCGCACCTGGGCATTGTCAGTCTGCTGATTCCAGGTGACGCTGGCTTCCCAATTCACCATTCCGAGCAGAGACTTCGCATCGCTGTCGGAAACAGGTCCAGTCGCAATCGCGATGATCGGCCCGGTGCGCTTGTCGTGGAACGGACCCGCACCGTCGACGCTCGAAATGCCCGCCTGCGGCTGAGCCATCTGATGCGCAGCATCAATGCGGCGCAAATGCTCGGCAGCGAGTTGCGGCGTGGGATACGAGATCAGCATCAACGTCGCTTCCCCGCTCGACGTGTTGTAGCGCGCCAGACTGACTTCTGCACTGGCATTGAAGTCCACCAGGTCCGCGGAAACCGGCGGCGCCTGTGCGGCCAGGGCGGAAGGCCCCATCACATATTTCTGCGTGTTCGCAACATAGCCCCGGTGCGGCATGAACTCGATAAAAGTGGGCAGGTTGCCGGTGTTCCCACTGGGATGCGGCAGCGCTCCTGCCAACTCTCGCAACTGCGCTACCGACATGGCGGATTTTTGGCTGAACTGCGCGTCCACCAGCACATTCCCACGGTAGAAGAGCACACGCTGTCCCAGAGACGCTCCCTGATCGTCGATCCGCTCTTTCGCCATCTCCGGTTGCAGATAAAACGTATAGGCGCCAAACGCGCCGGACGCGTCGGCGAAGCGCGCGGCCCGTATCTTCAGCGTACGGCCATCGTCGCGGGTGTAGGTGGAAGAAGCCAAGTTCGAGAAGCGATATTCCTTGAGCACAGCGGCATTGGTAGGATCGGCGGCCGCGGGGTCCGTGCTGGTCTGGGGAGCGCCCTGCATCTCCCATCCGCCAAACTGTTGCGGAAGCAGAGCGGGAGCCTGCTCTGCAGAGCGAGTCGGCGCCTGGGCTGCGGGTTTATTCGCCGCGACCGCCGCTCCCAACAAGCAGGCGAGAGAAACAGCAATATGAACAGAACGGGAAAAACTCATGAATGGCCCCGGATTCGAGAACTCCTGCTGGTAATTAGACCACAGAGAGGGGAGAAAGGTTTCCGAAGCCCCGTAAGCGCTTGATCTGGCAGCAATTTGGTCGGGCCTCGAGGTTGGTTACCTTCGTGCTTCGCTCCCTACACATCGGGGCCATTCCCACCGGGCGAGTCTGCGAGCAAACTGAATGTGGGTGACGGAATGCCAGTAGGCAGTAGGGACACGAATCAGCGGCGGGGGAATCGCACCAAGGCAGTTCTTCCTGTAAGAGTGAAAGGCAAGGACAGTGCCGGAAACACTTTTGAAGAACTGGTGCATACGCTGGACGTGACCCCCGAAGGAGCGCGATTGGGTTCCGTCCATCGCGAATTGAATGTGCTGGACGAGATCACGGTTTTCTATCGCCAGCGAAGAATACAGTTTCGCGTCGTCTGGACAAAGAAGATGAAGGGAACATCTGAGTTTCAGGTCGGTCTGCAGGCTGTGACCCGGGACAGTGAAGCCTGGGGGCTGAATTTTCCGGAATATAGGAGCCAGCCCGCTTCGCGGTCAGCAGTTTCGCATGCCTCAGGGGCTATATAGGAGGGAAGGATAGGTTTATGAGCTACTCATGCCGCAATCTTTGGTTGGATGAACAAGGCCAGGACATCGCCGAATACTCGGTGATGCTGGCGGTGATCCTCGTAATTGTTGTAGGCACGGTGCGCCTGATTGGGTCGAACGCAGGAAGCATCTTCTCGCAGGTGGGCAGCTCGATTCAGTAGGTAGCAGAAAGCTCCAGGCAAAACAGGATCAGGTGCCCCGCCCTTGTCGCGTTCTATGCGACAGGGTGGGGATTTTGATTTTGGCCTCTGCACAGGACCAGAAGATATCGGACCACCGATCAACGAGATCGCGGTAGGGACAACCATTGCTGATTGCCCCCCGCACGGACCCGGACGGGCGCTCATTAGCGCATCCGGTTCTTATCGTGGATGACTGGCGGCAAAGCGAACCGCGGGGTAAGGATGGAGCACTCGCGGTGCAGGAAGCCAGCGTGCAGCCAGGGCGAGGGCACGTGTCCAAGAGAACGGGCGCTGGTTTCGGCGGCGAAGTGTATGTCGCCAATGCCCAAGAATCCGCTCCCGGAATACGCCCAGACTGTCGAGGTTTCCCGGTACCGCGTAGTAGTTGAAGTGGCCCTGCACAATCGACTTGAGCCAGGAGCCGGTCTGACGCACGGGATCGTGCATACGCGCACGGAGCTGCTGCTTAATCTCCCGCAGTTTCGCCCGCATGCGTTTGCGAATCGTCTTGCGCTTC
>JADGNP010000045.1 GCA_017883425.1 Candidatus Sulfotelmatobacter sp.
GACGACCGCACGCCCGTCGGAGTGCACGAAGGACTCAGTTGCCTGGCCTGCCACGAAAAGCACGGCCAGAAGACGCGCGCCTCGTGCGCAACTTGTCATCCCCAGCTTTCCAACTGCGGTCTCAATGTCGAAACCATGGACACCACTTTCAAGTCGATCAAGAGTCCCCACAACGTCCACACCGTCAAGTGTCTGGACTGCCACACGAAGGGCGTACCCAAAAAGAAACGACGGACCTATTGAGGGTTGCCCAATATTGTGACACTTCCGCCTATGTCATTTCGAGCGCAGTAAGGTTTGTCCGCGAGCGGACAAACCTTGCGGAGTCGAGAAACCTGCTTTTCTGCTGCGTGCAACAGCAGGCTCCTCGACTGCGTTCCGCCATCCGCCGTGCGGATGCCGGAACTCCGCTCGGAATGACAGATTTTGTGGTGTGTCACAAGACTCGGCAAACCTCAATAGCTGTCAAATTCGCGACTGGCTGCCGCGAAAAATAGAACGGCCCGCAGGCAGCTTGTTTGAATCAACAAGGCCTGCGGGCCGCCCGGTGGACTGTTTGGGATTGACCAAGAGGTGGTCACTCTACGTGGCCTCTACGGCAACTCCCGGGTCGCGGATTGAGGCTCCTGACCGACCTGCGTCAGGCGGAATCAATCTGTATTCACCGGTTAGTATGCGGGCTGTAGCTTCCGGCGCCTCGTTCATTCTTGTCTGCGCCTGAAGCCCCGCTCAGAGCAACCAAGCTCTAAGTCTCAGCCACCTCACCTGGTCTTTGGGTACATCTACTACTGCCTTCAGAACTTGTCATCCGACCACCTCCTTTCCGGTGTTGATCGCAGATTATTACGAATCCAGCGCTTCCGTCAATCGGGAAAATTCATGTACCGCGTCCGATCACAATCTCCCGTTTCTTACTGTGGCTCGGGGGCGAACGGCGTCCAGCGTAGCCCTACAGAGATTGTGCGGCTGTAGTACTCGCGTTGGATGGGATACTGTTCGCTGCCGTTATAGAAGCCGAAAACCTCATTGTTGAGGTTAAGCATCGAGACGATGGCCTGCAATCCATGGCCACGTGGAATCCAGTAGCTGACCTGTGCATCGACCTGCGTGTGCGGATAAAGGTACGTGTCGCCGTTGTCCAACTTGCTCGGAGCCCCGGCATAGGACCAAATGTAGCCGTCGTTATGCGTCAACCCCATCCGTGCCGAGAGGCCCTTCTTGTCGTAGGTCACATCGAAGTTCCAGTTGTTGGGTGCAGTACGCTGCAGCGTTGGATGATCGGTGCGTTGCCCTGAAGCGTTGGGGAATGTAGCTCGGGAACTCACATAACTGTAATTCGCCTGAACCCCCATTCCATTCAGTAGCCCAGGTAAAAAGCTCAAGTGCTGTTGCCATGCCATTTCGATGCCGGCGAGGTGGGCGTTCGGACCGTTTTCGGGGGCCGTTTGAGTCAATCCCTGGTTCGGCCCGGATTGTACCGTGGATAGTACAGAAGGATATATAGGGTCCGACAGCGCCTTGTAGAAAAAGCCGCCCTGGATTAGTCCAAGCGGCTTCAGATAATGCTCTATCAGCACATCGAAGTTCTGTGCGTGTGTAGGTTTGAGATCGGGATTGCCCGAGCTTACTGGAACGCTCGGATTGGAAGTCGGATCATAGACCTGGAACGGTGCGGTGTCGCCGAAGTTAGGGCGTGCAATGCCCATGCCATACGACCCGCGCAGGATGGTGTCGGAGCCGAACCGATACTGCGCCTGCACACTGGGGAAGACATTGATGTAGCTGTTGTTCTGGGGAAAGGGGGTAACGCCAACGGGATCTGTAGTGAGGTCGAGTTGGTTGGCCAGCAAAGTATCCTGAGTCGATTCGATGCGTATTCCCGCCTGCAGCCTCAGCTTTCCGAAACTGATCGTATTCATCGCATAGCCCGCCCAGATGCGCTCGCTGATATCGAAAGAGTTCTGGAGGCTGTTCACAACGTCTAGACTCGTTCCCGCACCTTGCACTGCAGCCAGTATCTTGCTGAACGACGTGACCGGCCCGTAGGTATAGTTGCCCATATAGTAGTTGTTGTTTCTGTAGCTGCTCAGGAAATCGGTGGCAGGCTGGCTGTTGGCCCCGTTGTAAAATTCCCGATCGTAACGCTGTGTTTTACTTGCATCCCAGCCTTTAAAGCCGACTTCGAACGAGCTGGAATGTGAGCCGACAGAGTATTGTTTATTCAGGGAAATGTCTCCCACCACGTCGCGCTCGAAAATGCTGTTGTTTTCGGTGAAGCCAAACCCGAGCGAGTATTGGCTCAGGTCGTAAATGTTCTCTCCGTTGAGAACCTTGAATTTTGGAGTGAAGGGATTGGTTGTGTCGACTCCGAATGGTATGTTGCTGGGTCCACCGAAGCCCATGCGCGGGAAGCCGCCTGTATAGTGCGCCTGCGACAGCGCGATTTCATAAGAAATGAGAGTGCTTCCGACGGCGTGCCGCGCCCCGGCTTGAACGCTGAAGATCTGCTGACCGGGCTTTCGATTCACATCCTGTAAGCCAATGCTGCCGCAGCCTTGAGCCGCTCCCGCGGTGGTGAGGCCGCAAGTATTGTTGGGGTCCGCTGGATCAGAGACGAAGGTGTCGATTCCCGGCGTAAACGCCCACTGCTCGCCATAGTCCTTGAACTTGGAATAGAGTCCGCGCAGATACACCGATGACATGTCTCCAATCTTGTAGTCGGCCTCCCCTCCGAAGCCGTAGCGAGTACGGTCGTAAAGATATTCCCGCAAGTCCATGGTGTTGGGGACCAAGGGTGGTGGCGGCAGGTAAGCCGGCTCGATGTCGTTGATGCCGCGGGCATTGTGGTCATAGCTTCCGCCAAACAGCAGGCCGAATTTCTTGTCTGGGCCGAAGCGCTGTCCTGCGGTTGCGTCAAACTGATATTGCTTGCGGCCCCCGCTGATCGGCGTGTAACCACCCATCCCCTGGATGGAAACGTAGGGTTTGTCGGTCGCGCTCTTGGTCACCAGGTTGACCGATCCGCCGATGGCGTCGGCGTCCTGATTCGCCGAGAGGGTCTTGTTGATTTCGACCATGTCAACCAGGTCAGCCGGAATCGCATCCAGTTTGACGTTGCGCACACCTTCCGGCGAAGGCACGTGAATACCGTCGATGGTCACGTTGCTCAGGCGGGGCTCGGTGCCGCGAATCTGGATGTACTTGCCCTCGCCCTCGTCCCGTTCCAGCGAAACGCTGGGCAGTCGCCCCAGCGCGTCCGCGATATTCGTGTTGGGCAGGCTGGTGATGACCTCGTTCGGCAGCACCTGGATGATGTTGTCGGATGTCCGCTCGATATTGATCGCTTCCACTTCGCCACGTTCGCGCTCGCCCCGAACCGTGACCATCTCGCTCTGCGTGGCCACCTTTAAGGTTACTTCGACACGTTGCGCCGCCTCGCCCGTGACGTTTACCGCGGTGGAAAAAGCCTCAAATCCCACATACGACACCGTCAGGCTGTACTTGCCGGGAACGACGTTGGTGATGGTGAAGTCACCGTGACCATCGGAGACGGCTGCATTTCCCCCGGGCTGCAGCTCCACCCGCGCACCTTGCAGCACGCCCTGGCTCGCGTCCATGACGCGGCCCGTGATCGTTCCTCGGCGTTCCTGCGCCTCTGTTCCTGCAACCCAGATTACGCTGCACAACAGGACAGACAACAACCGGAATCGAACAGACATTCGCATACCCCACCCCCCCAGCAAGAAATAGACGAATGGGTCCTTATACTTCAATAATCGCTGATTAGAAAGTTAATGTTTTTTCAGGTCGGGCTGCTGCCCTCCGTGCCGCTGCCTACGGCAGCCCGAACGCATACACCGCGCTGCCCGCCGCGATGGCCACATATTCCTTGCCATCCACCGCGAACGCCATCGGCGCGGCGTAGACCGCGCCACCCATCTGGAAGTGCCACAGCGGCTTGCCCGACGCCGCGTCGAAGGCGATCAGATTCCCTTCGGCGTCGCCGGAGAACACCAGGCCTCCAGCCGTCGAAAGCACTCCCGACCACGTCGGCGAAGTGTGCTCAAACTTCCACTTCACCTGTCCCGTCGCCGGATCGATCGCCTTCAGAAATCCCAGATAAGGGCGGGCCTCCTCCGAAGGAAAATAGGCACTCCCGTAGTACGCGTGTCCTGCCTCATAGGGCTGAGGAGCCGTACTGAAAATGTCGCACTGATCGCGTGCCGTCACATAGAACAGCCCGGTCTGCGGACTGTAGGTCGGAGCCATGAAGTTTGTCGTCCCCAAAGCACCTGGGCATACCGTGCGACCTTCAAGAGTCGGCGAAGCTTCCTTCTTCGCCACCGGCCGGCCTTCCGCATCCTTCGTGTCGCTCCATGTAATCTTGCCGTAGGCATTCGCCGACACGAGTTTGCCCGAGGTGCGATCGAGCACGTAGAAGAATCCGTTACGGTTGGCCTGCGCGATCAGATGCTTGCCACCCGCCTCGATCATTACCGGAACCTGCGTCGCGTCCCAGTCGTGCTCGTCGTGCTTGGTGAACTGGAAATACCAATTCATCTTGCCGGTATCGGCATTCAGCGCCAGCAGGGAATTGCTGTAGAGGTTGTCGCCCGCGCGTCCTTCGCCGCGATTCGACGGCGCAGGATTTCCCGTCGGCCAGAAAATCTGATTGGTGGCCGCATCATACGTTCCCGTATTCCAAGCGGGAGCGCCGCCAACTTTCCATGAATCGCCTTCCCACGTGTCGTGTCCCGGCTCGCCCGGCCCCGGAACCGTGTAGAACCGCCACTTGCGCTCGCCGGTCGCCGCGTCGTACGCGTCAATGAACCCGCGCACTCCGTATTCCCCGCCCGAAATACCGATCACGACCAGATTCTTCACCGCCAGCGGAGCCACCGTGAAGCTGTGCCCGGTGCGATAGTCGGCCGCGGCCACGTCCCACACCACATTTCCAGTCTTTGAATCGAGCGCGACGACGTGCGCATCCAGCGTCCCCAGAAAAACTTTGTCGTCCAGAATCGCCAGCCCGCGATTGACCCGCCCACAGCACGGGCGAATATCTCCGGGCAGTTGGCGCTGGTACATCCAGATCGGCCGTCCCGTGCGCGCATCGAGCGCAAATGCGCGGTCATCCTGTGCAGTGGCATACAGAATTCCGTCGACGACCAACGGCGTAGTCTCCAGCTTCCCGGTCGCCCCGGTCTGATACACCCACTTCGCAACCATCGTGCGCGCATTCGTGATGTTGATCTGATCGAGCCCGCTGAACCGCTTCCCGGAGTAATCGCCCGAATAAGTCATCCAGTTCTGCGGTTCCTTGGCAGAATTCACCAGCCGCTCGAAAGTCACCTGTGCGAGCGCGTGACTCGCAAAGAAAACGCAAGCAAAACAGACGACGAAGCCACTCAGCAACCTCCGCGATCTTTGCGGCATTTCTTCGCGTCCTTTGCGGTTAAAGGCTTTCCCGCAGCCCGCCCCACTACCCCGCCCGGTCATTTCGCCCCCACGCTGATCAAGTAGGCCACGATGTCCTCAAGATCCTTGTCGCTCAAAATGTCGACCCCGTACTTCGGCATCGCCGACTGCCGGCTCTTCTGAAACGAAAGCAGCTTGTTTTTCTCCAGCAGATGAATCTGCTCACTGGAGTCCATGATCTGCACGCTGAAGCTATCTTCATTCAGCGTCACGCCTTTGATCTCCTTCCCGTCCGCGGTGACCACGGTGACGCTCTCGTATTCCTGCGGAAATTCCTTAGTCGCTTCGGTCAATCCCCAAGCCAGCCGCTGGCTGGGATTGCGCACCGAATCGATGAGCGCTTCGCGCGTGCGCGATCCGCCGACCGCCGTCAGATCTGGACCAAGCCTCCCGCCCTTGCCCTCGACCATGTGGCACAGTGAGCAGTTCGCATCGCCGTAAAACAGAGCCTTGCCATGGGCGGCATTGCCCACCGGCTGAGCCGGAGCCTTTACTTCCTGGCTGCGAATGTAGGTGATGATCTGCCAGATCTCCACATCGGTCATCCCGACGCCTTGCCCGTTGGTCCCGTTGGCCGGCATCGCAGTCCCGGCAATGCCGTTGCTGATGACCTGAAACATGTCCGCGTCGGAGTGGGTGTGCTTCTTCACCGCTCGCGTCAGATCGGGCCCACGCCCTCCGCCGTGCGCGCCCAACCCGTGACACAGCGCGCAGTTGATGCGGAACTGATACTCCCCCGCTTTCGCCGCCTTGGCGTCGCCCGCCAAAGGATTGCGGTCGTCGGCCGCGCGAGCCCCAGTCCCCAGAAGCACCAACGCGACGCACCCCATGCACCATCGTCTGAACATAAACGCACCTTCCCGGAATTTGCCGCATTCTACGCCATCGAATCGAAATTGCAGCTTTGGAAATCGCGGCGCCGGGAAAAAGAAGAGGTCGTCCCCATCCGTACATGACCAGCGGGCATCTGGGACCTGCACCTTTGGCTGTCTACACTGAAATCCTCGCCTCAATATGCCGATGTTACCGAGGAGAGAGAGGTGTTTTCCTTAGGCGGCCAAGTGATTGATCCGTCAGCCTTTCCAGCGAAAGGCGTCAGGCTGGGGGAGGCCCAGATGAGCCAGCACGCGATAGGCAAATTCGCGGGCCATCTCATCTAGAGAAGCCGGACCGTAATAGAAGGCCGGAATCAGCGGAAAGATGGTGGCTCCGGCGTCGGCGGCCCGGTACATGTTGCGGATGTGGATTTTATTGAGGGGCGTCTCGCGCACGCACAGCACCAGCGGGCGCTTCTCTTTGAGAGCGACGTCGGCCGCGCGCTCGATCAGATGCGAGGCGATGCCGTTTGCGATGCGGGCCAAAGTGCCCACGCTGCATGGGATGACGATCATGGCGTCGGCGGGATAAGAACCGCTGGCCACGTTGGCTCCAATGTCAGCGTTCGATTGCTCTTTGATTTTGTAACCCTGAATTTTGCGCGACGAGCGGCTGGCGGAGCCGAGAATCCGGCCGACCAGGTTGGACCGGCCCTTCAGGCCCAACTCTTCGGCCATGACGCGCAGCGCGCTGTCGGAAGCGATGAAGTTGACTGTCTCGATGCGCTCGTCGCGTTCGACGGCAAGCAGGAACTGCCGCAGAAAAATGGCCCCGCTGGCCCCGGTGGTGGCGATGGTCAGATTCTGCGGTGGGTTGGGCACGGCGGTCCTTTGATTTAGAAACGCCTCGCGGCACTCGAGAAGGAGCGCAAAAAATGCAGTCGCTCCACTCCAGCCCCGCAAGGGGCGGCATTTGATAGCCCGGCACGTAAGTGCCGGGTCGGAACACAGAGAACAGGCGAGTCCCGGAGGGACGGCACCGGCGGTTCTCGGCCGAACTTCGGAGCATAGGGAGTCAATGGACTAGAAGTCAAGAGAAGTCGAAGAAGACGCGAACAACAATGGCTAGCCCCGCCAATCTCCGATCCCGCCGCAGCGCAGCCCAGCTGCATGCGCTGGCGGGAGTCGAACGCGAGATTCGCGCCCAGGATTCGCACAGCCGCCGCAAATATCTTCGCGAGTTCAACCAGGCTTTTCGCAACTACGATTCACTGCTGGATTCCGACCAGATTCAAAGCGCATTACGCTCCGCCGACGTGGTCCTGATCGGCGACTACCATGCGCTGCCCGCCGCGCAGCGCCATGCCGCTTCGCTGGTCGAGCAGCGCGCGTTGGCCGGGGACCGTCCGGTGGTGCTCGGGGTTGAAACCATTTTCGCCCGCGACCAGCACATTCTCGACGAATGGTGGCGCCGCGAAATTGACGAAAGCGAACTCCGCCAGCGCATCCGCTTCGACCTCGACTGGGGATACGACTGGACCCCATTTCACGAATTGCTGGTCACCGCGCGCGATCACTCGGAAGCGCTCTACGGCCTCGACTGCATGCCGCGCGAAGATCTGCGCAAGATCGGCGCCCGCGACCGTCACGCCGCTGCCAAGATCGCCGAAATCCGCCAGCGTCATCCCAACGCCGTCATCTTCGTTTTGTTTGGCGAGTCGCATCTCGCTCCCGGCCATTTGCCCAACGCGCTGCATCAGCAGATGCCCGGCGCAAAAACCCTCACCGTCTTGCAGAACATCGACGCGCTCTATTGGCGCGCCGCCGGAGAGCGCGCGGACAAAGTGGAAGCCGTCCGCGTCAACGACGACGTCCTGTGCGTCTTCAACGCCACGCCGCTCGAGAAATACGAAAGCTACCGCCTGTTTCTCGACCAGTGGAGCCGTTGCGACGAGGCTCCCGACTTCGCTCCCACCATCTACAACCTGATCGACAGCCTGGCGCGATTCCTCGAGATCAACCGCTACTCGCCGCACAACGGCACGCAACCAAAATTTCTGGTCGATATGCTGCCGGAGGTCTATGCCGGCCCGTCCGCCGCCATGCTGCGCCGCCTGCTGGCGCGCAAAGGTATCGGCGAGCCAGAGTGCGAATCCATGCTCACCAGCGTCGAAGACCGCGGCAGCGCCTATCTGCCGCAGGTGAACGCCTTCTACGTTCGCGAATTCCAAATGATCCACGCCGCCGAAGATGTCACCCGCTTCCTGCATCAGGCCTGTCAAGGTTTGCCCCAACAACTCAATGGCCACTCGGAAGTGGGAAGCGCCGCTAACGGAAACGGAAACGGCAACCGCGAGTGCAACCCGATCGACAATTTCTACGCCCGCGTGGTGGAACACGCGGTAGCCTATTTCGGCTCGCGCGTGCTCTATCCCTCGCGCCCCGCTCCCGACGACTCGTCACCGCTATCCCGCGCCGCCTGCGAAAAAGCGGCCCAGACAGCCATTCGAGCCGAGACGAGCAAGTGTGAGTCCGCCGCGCTGGACCTGGGGTATCGCATCGGAAGCCAGATCTATGACGCCTATCTCGCCGGCAAAGTCGCGCCCAGAGGCCTGCGCCGTCTCTTCCTGACGCACCTCGATGAGCCCGGGCGGGCCCGCAAAGTCTGTGCTGCCGTGATTGCCAAACTGCGGTCGATATCCCGTCCGCTGTCGCGTTCCGCCCACGCCTGAGTTCGAGATCGTTCCCAGGATGCTAATCTAGACCTCAGCCCGGCTGAGTGCTAACTGCCGACTACTGAGCGCTTCGTGAACGCCGAATCCATCCGCAAGCTTTTCGAGCAAGTGCGCAAGGGCAAGCTCACGCCCGACGACGCCGTCGCTCGCCTGCGGCATCTGCCATTCGAAGATCTGGGCTTCGCCAAAGTCGATCATCATCGCGCGCTGCGCGCCGGCATGCCCGAGGTCATTCTTGGAGAAGGCAAGACTCCGG
Source organism: Candidatus Sulfotelmatobacter sp. (assembly GCA_017883425.1). GTDB lineage: Bacteria > Acidobacteriota > Terriglobia > Terriglobales > Acidobacteriaceae > Sulfotelmatobacter. The sequence goes on from JADGNP010000045.1 coordinate 9,285, forward strand.
CGCAGGTCGCGGGAATCTTCGCCCGCCTTGCCAAACACGGTGGCAATATCCTGGCCACGCGCGCCAACGAAAAGCAATTTGCCGCCGTGAAGAAGAAAATTCGCGACGCCGAATATCGCGACCTCGCCCGCGCCATTGTTCTGCAGCGTGATCCCACAAAATATGGCAAAGGCATCATCGCCGTGGTCTCGGCCGGAACCAGTGACATCCCCGTGGCCGAAGAGGCCGTGGTCACCGCCGAACTCATGGGCAACGAAGTCGAGCATTTCTACGATGTGGGCGTCGCCGGGATTCACCGCCTGCTGGCCAACCGCGAAGCGCTGACCAAAGCACGCGTCGTCATCGTCTGCGCCGGCATGGAAGGCGCGTTGCCCAGCGTCGTCGGAGGCCTCGTCGGTGTCCCCGTCATCGCCGTGCCCACCAGCGTTGGCTACGGCGCTTCCTTCAAAGGACTGGCCGCGCTGCTCGGCATGCTGAACTCCTGCGCCTCGAACGTCAGCGTGGTAAACATTGATAACGGCTTCGGCGCCGGATACGTCGCCTCGCTCATCAACCGTTTGCCTTGAGGTCTAATAGAAGGAGCTGCCATGCCCATCGCGCTCTCACCGGAAGTGAAGCAATTGATCGATCGAGCTAACTTTGCCCACCTGGCCACGCTGATGCCCGACGGCTCCCCGCAGTCCGTGCCGGTATGGGTGGGCCGCGAGGGCGAGCACATTGTCATCTGTACGGGTGAAGGCTCGCTCAAAGCCAAGAACACGCGGCGCGATCCGCGGGTGGCGCTGTCGATCGTCGACTTCACGAATCCCTACGAAGAGGTTCAGATCCGCGGCCGCGTGGTTGAGCGCCGCCCCGATCCCGACCTGAAGACAATGGATTCCATCTCGCACAAATACACCGGGAAGCCTTTCCCATTCCGCACTCCCGAAGGACGAGTCGCTTTGATCATTGATGTGGAGAAGGTGCGCTATACCAAGCTGCCGTTCGAACACACGCCTCCGAAATGAGAAAAGGCGCGGCTCCTAGCCGCGCCCTCTCCGCCACCGCTACCTCACCCTTACATTCCCTGCGGGCCCGACTTTCCTTCGACCTGCAGCTTGTTGTCCACACTGAAGGCGCCGAAGAGCTGGTTGGCTCTGATTCCGGCAACCTGCTTGTCCATCGTGTTATCGACCGACCCGTACAAGGTCACGTGCCCGTTGCTCACGATGATGCGAATCGGACGCGCCGGATCCATGGCATACTTGCTCAACACGGAGTCGCTATAGATGGCCCGCATCGCCCGCAAACGCAGCCCATCGTCGAACTGCGAAACCGGCTCGACCGACATGTTGTCGATCACGTCCTTCACTCCGGGCATGTTCGCGATGTCGGCGAGAGCTTCGTCGCGGCCAAGGCCAGTCCGATCCTGACCCTCGACCGTCACCACTCCATTCTTCACTCCCAGCGCGAAGTAGTCGAACGTGTTGTCATAGCCCACGCGCACGTAACGCAGCTTCCTGGCCAGTTTCTGCTCAAGTTGCGCGTCCGGCACATTCGGGCCAGCCACAGTTACAAGATTGCGCACGCCCTGCGCGTTGGCGGTCTTGCGCGCCAGTTTGGCGACGTCGAGTTTGCCCTGGTAGAGATCGACTGTACCCGTGAGGGTTACGATCCCGTCTTCCACGCTCGCCTTCACGTCGCGGAACTGGCTCTTGGACGCCAGTTTCTGCGTCACCTTCGTCTGAATTTGATTATCGTAGCGAGTTGCAGTCTGGGCCACAAGCATGGTGCTCAACAGCCCCACCGCCAGAACCGTGCTCGCCAGTTTCACTAAGCTCTTCATGGTCATAAAGGTCACCTCCGACCTGTTGACAAATCTTTACCAATTAACTACCTGGTTAATTCATTCGATGCCGAGGGTGCAGCGAGAGATGCATCTGCGAGAACGCGAAACTAGCTGGCACCGGGAGGCACTCCGTCTCGCGAAACTTTTTGCAATGCAGGGGGTTAATACAAGCGGCGAGCAGAGGTGTGTCTGTCAGGATTCTGACGCTGTCAAGAAAACTGAACTTCGCGATTGCCGCAGCTTACTTTCCGAGCGACGACTCAATGGCAGTGATGAACTTTTCCCGCGTCACATCTTTTCCAGCGCGCTTCAGCCCCTCCACCAGTACCATCGCGTCCACAAAACCTTCGAAGCTCACGAAGCTCGGCGGTTCACCGGGAGAGTATTTCGCCAGGTACTTTCGGTAGAGAGCAACGGTGGGGTAGTAACCTGCGACGGCGTTGCTCATCCCAAGAGCCGTGCCTATTGTCGGGGTCGGCCAGGGCGTACTGGAACTCTGGCTTTGGGTTTGACCTTGAAGGCAGCGCCACTGAAGCACCAATATCCGGCCAGCGATCCTCCCGCGAACACCGACCATAAGACCGTGTCCGTCCACGAGGCGTATTGTTCCAGGCCAAGATTGGCGAGGTCCCAGAAGGTAAGGGGCCACACAAAGATTACGTAGACTCCTACGACAGCCAGCACTGCGCCCAAACCGACGGCGACAGCCAGCACACCCGCCGACAAGCTTTCAAACACCAGCATGCTCCAGTGCTGATCGGTGGGATCGGGCCGCCGGGTGGTGCCGACCCGTGATCGTTGTACGAGCGGAGACATGGTCCTCCCGAGAAATTGCGCCCCACGACCGGGCGCGAGCCGCCAACATTAGACGATAAAGATCGATCAGGCAGCCCACCAAGTTACGAAAGTCCGGCGGAAAGCGTTCCCCTTTCAGAGTCTGTCATTTCGGGATTACCCCCGTAACTTTCGACCCCCTGCTCAGCGTTCTACCATGCCCATGGACTGCGTATTTCGAGGGGGAATTCGCGGATGGGTGAACATGTCACCCGATCAGGGCAGGCGGACCTTTCCCGCGCCCGCCGGTTGAAAACAGCGCTGGAGAGCGGAGCCCCGCCTGCGTTTGTGCAGCCGGCAAAGGTTGCTTCGCCAGCGATTGGTTCGTGCTCCGAACCTTCCTGCCCTCTGCCGCCGCTCCCCGAATCTTCCGCAAACCATGAACCGAGCGCCGAGACCCGGCTGCAGTTCCTGGAACAGATGTTTCAGGCATCGCCCGATGGATTGAGCATCGCGGATAGCAGCCATCGGGTGCTCTGGGCGAACGAGACCTTCGTGCGCATGTTCGATTACGAAGCGGCCGACGTGGTAGGGCAGCCTTTGGAGAATCTCGTGGTGCCTCCAGACCGGCTGGCGGAGTCGCGATGGGTGACGGAGGTGCTGGCCAGAGGCGAACGCATCACCCTGGAAACGCAGCGCAGAAAGAAAGATGGAACCTTGCTCGATGTTTCCTTGGCGTGTGCACCTCTGCTTCTGGAGGGGAGGATGGCGGGCTTCTATGCCGGGTACCACGACATTTCCGATCGCAAGCGGGTGGAGGCGCTGAGTTCGGCTCTCTACCGGGTCGCCGAAAAGAGCAGCAGCGCCCACGATCTGCAACAGTTTTTCGCCGCCGTGCACAGCATTGTCGATGAGTTGATGTACGCGCGAAACTTCTACATCGCGCTCTATGATCCAGCCACCGACTTGCTCACCTTTCCTTATTTCGTCGATGAGCAGGACTCCGCGCCGTCTCCCAAGAAGTTGGGCCGTGGGCTGACCGACTATCTCATACGCGCAGGACAACCCCTGCTGGCGACGCCCGAGGTGCTGCAGGCCATGGAGGAGCGGGGCGAGGTGGCGCGCAATGGATCGCGCTCCCTCGACTGGATGGGCGTTCCACTCAAGGTCAACAACCACACCTTCGGGGCGCTGGTGGTTCAGACCTACTCCAAGAACATCCGCTATGGTGAGCGCGACAAGGAGATTCTGACCTTCGTGGCGCGGCAACTGGCGAGCGCGGTGGAGATCAAGAGAAACGAGCAGGCGCTCCGCCGCTCCGAAGCTCGCTACCGCTCTTTGGTGCAGAGTTCGGTGTACGGAATTTACCGGTCGAGTCTGGAAGGAAGGTTCCTGGACGTAAATCCCGCGCTGATCACGATGCTGGGATACGGATCGGCCGAGGAAGTCCTGTTGCTCGATCCGGAGAAAGATGTGTTCGCGCGCTCCGAAGAACACACGCGCTTGATCGAAGAATTCCGGCGCACGGGACGCCTGGATGGGATCGAAGTGAAGTGGAAGCGCAACGATGGCGGCGCCATCACCGTCCGCATCAGCGGGCGGGCCGTGAGCAGCGCGGACGAGCCGGCAGATGTGCTGGAGGCGATTGCCGAGGACGTCACCGACCGCCGCGTGCTGGAGGACCAGTTCCGCCAGGCGCAGAAGATGGAAGCCGTAGGCCGGCTCGCGGGCGGAGTGGCGCACGACTTTAACAATCTGCTCATGGTGATCAGCGGTTATGCGGAGGTGATTCTGGCCAACCTCGAACTGGATCATCCCCTGCACGAGAAGGGAAGGGCGATTCAGCAGGCCGCCGACCGCGCCACTACTTTGACGCGGCAACTGCTGGCTTTCAGCCGCAAGCAGTTGCTGGAACTCAAAGTCGTCGATGTCAACGCAATTGTGCTCGACATGGAGCGTCTGCTTCGGCCCCTGATCGGCGAAAACGTGGAGTTCACCACCAGCCTGGCTCCCGACGCGGCCCATACCCGGGCCGACGCCGGACAGTTGGAACAGGTGCTGATGAATCTGGTGGTGAACGCCAAGGACGCGATGGCCAACGGCGGAAAGCTCACCATCCAAACGCAGAATCTCGTCGTGGATGAGAGTCATCGTCGCGGGCAGACTTTCATCCGACCCGGCAACTACGTCCTGCTCTCGGTCGGCGACACCGGCACGGGCATGGACAAGGAGACCCAGTCGCGAATCTTTGAGCCGTTCTTTACCACCAAGGAGAAAGGCAAGGGTACGGGGCTGGGCCTCTCCACGGTCTACGGCATCGTGAAGCAGAGCGGAGGATATGTCATGGTGCAGAGCGAAGAAGGACGCGGCACCACCTTCCATATTTATCTGCCCCGCGTCGACGGCGTCGCCGAGAAGCATGCGCCTCCGGTGGCGCACGCGGCCTTGGGAGGCACCGAGACGGTGTTGTTGGTAGAAGACGAAGAATCGGTCCGGCAATTGGTGCGGGACACGCTGGCCGCGAAGGGCTACCGCGTGGTGGAAGCCGAAAACGGCGAAGCCGGCATGGCCGCCGCCGCCCGGCATGAAGGCAAGATCGACCTCGTGATCACCGACGTGGTCATGCCTGGGATGGGCGGCCGCGAATTGGTCAAGCAACTCGCGCAGATTCGTCCCGGAACCAGGGTGCTTTATCTCTCCGGATATACCGAGGACGCGATTCTCAGTGAAGGCACCATCGAGAGAGGCGCCGCTTTCCTGCAGAAGCCTTTCACCCTACAGAACCTGTCGCGCAAGGTGAGGGAAGTGTTGGGGTAGGGGTCTCTCGACCTCGGACCTCGGACCTCGGACCTCAGACCTCACTGGTGGATGCTTTTCAGGCGGGAACCCAGACTGATCCGTTGCAACTTTTTTCTGACCTCAGCGTCCTATCTGGTGGAAGATAGAGGCGGGGCAAATCCGTGAGACGGATGCGCGTATAAAGGATAGGGGGTCTCATGCTCATCAAGAAAGCGGAAGACATTCGGTCGTCGGAGATCACTCCTAAGAGTTTGTATCTGAACCGCCGCAAGTTCTTGGCGAGCGCGGCGATCGCGGGAGCCGCGGCGGCAACGGGCATTGGCCTGCGCGAGATCATCTCGCCCTCGGCCACGGCGCTGGCAGGAAGCAAGATTGACGGCATCAAGAAGAGCCCGCTGAGCACGACCGAGACCGTCACTCCCTACAAGGACGTGACCAACTACAACAACTATTACGAGTTTTCCACCGCAAAAGACGAACCCGCGAAGCTCGCCAAGAATTTCCGTACGCGCCCCTGGAAAGTAAAGATCGATGGTTTGGTCGACAAAAAGCAGGAACTCGATGTGGACACGATCCTCAAGATGGCCCCTCCCGAGGAGCGCATCTACCGCCACCGCTGCGTGGAAGGATGGTCGATCGTCGTGCCCTGGGTCGGCTTCTCGCTGAGCGAACTGATCAAGCGCGTGAATCCCACCAGCAAGGCGAAGTTTGTCGAGTTCACCACTATTCTCGATAGGACCCAGATGCCGGGTCAGCAGCGAAACGTGCTTGAGTGGCCATACGTGGAGGGTTTGCGCATGGACGAGGCCATGCATCCGTTGGCGCTCCTCTGTTTTGGCATGTATGGCGAGGAGCTTCCCAATCAGGATGGCGCGCCGCTTCGCATCGTCGTGCCCTGGAAGTACGGTTTCAAGAGCGCCAAAGCGATTGTGCGCATTCGCTTCACCGACAAGCAGCCGCTGAATACGTGGAATATTTCTGCCCCCATGGAATACGGTTTCTATTCCAACGTAAATCCGAATGTAGACCACCCACGCTGGAGTCAGGCGAAAGAACGCAGGCTCGGCGAATTCCTCAAGCGCCCGACCCTGATGTTCAACGGCTACGGAGATCAGGTGGCGAGTTTGTACAACGGGATGGATTTGAAAAAGTACTTTTGAGGTAGTGAGGAGTCAGTAGTCAGGAGTCAGGCACCGTCCCGAATGTATCACGCAGACCTGGTTTTACTCCTGGCCCCTTGCGCATTATCCATAGGTACTGAGCCCTGACTCCTGACTCCTGACTCCTGACTCCTGAGTACTGAGTCTAATGCCCCGCTATCTCAAACCCGCGATCTTCCTAGCGTGCCTCGTCCCGCTGGCCAATCTCGTCTGGAGAGGCTTGCACGCGCAACTCGGAGCCAATCCAATTGAAGCGATCACGCATAGCACCGGCGATTGCACGCTGACTTTCCTGCTGATCACGCTGTCGGTCACGCCGCTGCGGAAACTGACCCGGCAGTACTGGCTGGTCGGCCTGCGGCGCATGTTCGGCCTGTTCGCCTTCTTCTACGGCACGCTGCACCTGATGACCTATGTCTGGCTCGACAAGTTTTTCGCTGTGCATGAAATGCTGGCCGACATCGCCAAGCGCAGGTTCATCACCGCGGGAATGACGGCCTTTGCCCTGATGATTCCCCTGGCCCTGACGTCCACCAAGTGGGCCATCCGAAAAATGGGCGGCAAGCGCTGGCAGGTCCTGCATCGCCTGATTTATTTCAGCGCGGCCGCAGGAGTGATCCACTACATCTGGCTGGTGAAAGCGGACCTGAAGAAGCCGCTGGAATACGCGTTCGTGCTGGCAGTGTTGATCCTCTATCGGGTGATCGTTTGGATCGCATCCCGAAGTGCGGCAGTGGCGAAACTAAGTGCTACGGAGGGCTAAGGCGCAAAGAAGAAGGGCGCGGCCGTCAGGAAACCGGCGGGCCGCGCCTTCTTCGTTTTCAGCGCCTTACTTCTGTTTGCGGCGCAGGGCCTTCTTTCCGGGCGTTCTCAAGTGCAACGCGGCAAGGTGCATCGCCGCCAGGTTTGACCTGGCGCCCGGAGTTTGCAGCCCGAATGAGCCGAGTCCAAGTTGGAAACTGTCCACCTCGATGAAGACCGTGGTGGAGCTGTCGACGACGTAGGAGACCAGATTGAAGGCGTTGGTGACCGGTGTGATCACTCCGCGGCTCGGGATGGTGGAATCGGCAATATAGCTGGAGGCAAAGTTCTGGTTGAAGGCGGTACTTCCTTGATCGTTGAAGTCGATCAGCCCGGTGAAAGCGCCGCTGTTGTTGGTGAATTCGGCGATGTCATCTTCCTCGAAGCTGCCGGTGCCGGTGCCGGCATTGATGCCCGTGAGGTTGAAGCCGTAGCCCTGCGCCGACGCGAGAGTGGTGCTGGTCTGGGGATAAGCCACGCCAGCGGTGACTCCTCCCGCGTTATCGATTTCGAGCAACTCCAGGCCGCCGCTGGAAGGATAAGCTGCGAACTGGTAGGTGCCGGTGATTCCGTTGTTTCCGTTATCGAAGCCATTAAGAGTGAGCACAGAACGTCCGCCGCTCACAGCGGTATAGGAACCTGTGAAGCCAGTCACCGTGGCGGGGAGACCAGCATCGTTGATGTCTTCGGCGGAGGCGTTGGTGACCTGGCCCGCGCCGTCGGTCACGATGAGACCTGCAGCCGTGAACGGCCCTTGCACGGCGAAGTCGAGGCCGGCCACAGTGAAGACGTTGGCGCCCGCGGGAATCGAAGCAGACTGTGGGAAGGCGTCGCCGGCCATGATCGGGAAGAGATCGATTTCGATGAACTTCAAGTGCGTCGAGTCGATCGGGTACACGTCGAAGTTGAAGGTTCCCTCGTTCGTGGTCAGGATGGCCAAGCCGGGGATCGTGGCGAGGCTGACGCTGCCGGTGATCGGCAAATTGGTCTGACCTACGGAATTGCCGTCGTTGTTGAAATCCTCTACCCCGGAGGTGACGTTGCCGTTGGCGTCCAAAGTGAATGCGCCGACCGTGGCGAAGGTAGGCTGGGCTCCGGTGGTGCTGCTGTAGCTGGAGATGCCGGTGAGGTTGAAGGCGTAGGATCCGGCGATCTGGCTTTGCGTGACCGTGGACTGCAATTCGAGGGTGCCGCTGCCGGTACCGGCGCCATCGAACTCAACGATCAATCCGTGACTGCTCGAGGACAGAACGAAATCGATCGTAATAGAGCTTCCAAGCGGTGTCGACGCGGTCAGCGTAGCTTGGCCGCGCCCGTCAGCGGTTATGTGATAGCTGCCGCCGGTGATCGCCTGACCTATGAGCGGAGCCGTGAACAGGGGGTCGTTCATATCCACCGTACCGCCCGTAATGCCACCACTGCCATCCGCGGTGAGAGTGCCCACCATCGTCAGAAAGGCAAAATTAAAATCGCTGCCGGTCACCGAAAAGACGTACGTGCCATTCAGGTCGCTGTTGCTGAAGCTTCCGGTCGGCGGCGGGATGACGATATTGGATCTGCTCCTGCCACTGCCGCAGCCCGCTAGGACGGCAAGGCTGGAAAGAATGATGGGCAGAACGAAACGATTGCGTAACGACATAACATCCCCCTGACGAAAGGTATGGCGCAGAGTTGGGTCTTCTGGGCTCAGGTTAGCA
>JADGNP010000382.1 GCA_017883425.1 Candidatus Sulfotelmatobacter sp.
TACCAGCAACAGTAGACGTTCTTCGACCAGGCCACGCTAAACAGTGCTGTCCGCTTTATCAACTTGAGCCAGGTTGTGTTGGAGAAGGACCTGGACGCGGTCTTAGAGGAGATTACGAAAGAGGTTTTAGGATTTAATACCTTTTTTCACCGGATGGCGGAATAAACGCAGCTTTGGCTCTCAGATGCTCATCGGCCGCCTATTGTCGATAACCTATTCGAGCCTGACTATCCGGTATTAGACCGTTTGGTTGACGATTTTTTCTATCGTCGGTCTCAGGAGTCATACTTCATTCAAGTCGTGGATTTGTGCGTCTATGGCCTATTGAGAAGCGAGAAGGCAAACGAGCGCAAGAATGCGATAGGTATCAATTTGGCCTTCGATCTTTTAGGGCCAATCTGCCAGAAGCAATGCACCCGCAATGATCCCCGCGGCCTCGGCATCGTTAGGGTCTACTAGCAACGCACTGTTAGGACACTACCAAAATTCTTACTTACTGCAAGTGTCACTGACCATCTTGAGGGTTGTAACGCGCAGATCACCGTACTCCTCTTTGCTGGATGCATTCTCAACCTGTCCCTCTTTTTTTTCTTTATTCTCTTTTGCTTTTGTTTCGCGGGCAAGGGAGCCGGTGACCGTCACCTGGTGGCCAACATGCTGGTCAAACTTAACGCTAATGCTCCGCAGGCCCCAGCTCTTGCCGTCTTCGCCCGCGATGGAAAATTCGCCCGGCTCGGCGCCTTTCTGCAAGCACCCGGTTACGGTCTTGGTACGACCCCTGGGCTTCTGCTTGGCTTCAACTTTCCGTTCGGTTCCAGCTTGGGCTTTTGCTCCGCGAATTTCCGCAAGGAACGGCTGGGCTGCGGCTGGAGCCGGAACTCTGCCCAATAGCAAAGCCCGAGTTGTGACCTTGCGTCCGTAAATCGCGTGCCGGGAATCATTGTCTTGACGGATCGATGCACCTTCCAACGTGAGCCCAGCAAAAGCACCCTTCGCACGGGAGTAGGTCAGGATCTCTGTATCCATCTTCCAATCCGTACCGGCCTCGGCATGCCGTCCCACTGGACCCGCTGCTGCTGAAGCGTCCCCTCCAACTTGGAAATTACTGGAGAGCAGCCTTTGCATCCCTTTTTCATTCTGAATGATCATTACCACGTCCACAGCTTCTACCCCGATCTGCAGTCCCCAGCTTCCGCCGGAAATCGTAATGAACGCCGGCGCACTCCAGCCATTCGCCGTGCGGCAGGTGGCTACGCCTTTGCCTCCTTTACCTCCGAAGATAAAGCCTCCTTTGATCATGTGCGGCACAACGGCTACGCACTTTGCGTGCTCCAACACTTCTTCCGGGATTCCCTTGTCAGGCATCCCCATAATTTCGTGTAACACCTGTTTGGCGTTGTCCAGTCGCTCGGTGGCATCTTCCCGCGCCGACCCTGCCCAGCACAGCGTGCCGAGACTCAACATCGCAAGGACCAACATTACTTTTTTCATGGGAACAGCCTCATTTCTATTACCTCTGCGCCGCCTCTCTGGCTTTGGTTCTGCTTACCCTCGCACACAAATCCGGGTGGACATGCCGGCGCACCAGGTCAGTTCTCAACTTAGCAATTCAGGATTCAAGAGGTCTGAGCAATACTGCTCACGTCATGCACGCCGTGGCTGGTTCAATCGCAGACGGGGGGTACTGTGCGGGGCTATCCGTGACGGGTGGAGTCCTTGTTATTGACTTCAACTCGTCTTTTTCAGCAACGGGTTCTCTCAGCCACGTCGCTTCTCCTAAATCGTTATAGAAAGTCGAGCTCGACAGTCCTCAGGATCATGCGGGTCATGCACCAGCGCTGGTAGTGTACGGGTCAGATTTGGGCAGCCGAGCCCTTGCGGCGCGCTTGGCCCCTTCCGAAGATTTGCCACATGGGCTCGCGCGTGAAGCGTAAAAAGGCCCAATGGTCAAGGTGCTCAGGGTGAAACGGTCCTGCTCCAATCGGCACGATAGAGGTGGGGTGGAAGCGCGACCCTCCAGAGAGAGCAGAGAACGAGTGCGGCCTATGTCACTAACCCTCTGTTGGATTCGCGATGGAGAAAAACCATGTGGATGAGATCATGTGCTCTATGCAAGGCACTTCTAAGAAAGCCGCCGATTGTGGGATTCGGTTCGTTGCCAATGCGGGTGGGAGTGGCAGAGTGCCGGAGTGGATCGCGAAAAACTTATAGCGTTTCCCCCGCCAACAAAGAAGTCTGCCTGAGAGTAAACCTTACCTCTCGCCTTGAATGAGGAGCTAGCCGAGCATCGGTGACTGACCGGGTAAATCAAGCCTGACCCATCCCAAAGTCTCAGCAGAAGGTACTTATCCCAGCAAATCTCTTGCAATCCTGAGCCATTCCGCGTCGAGTGGTTCTCGGCAAACAGGTTTCCCCGCCCGACCATACCAATAGACTGCGTTGTCCTGATCGCCTTCCTTGCGATGCAGGTAGGCGTGCACCCACGAACCCTCGGGCCCTTCGTCCCTCTGGGCCGATTCGTGGGCCCGCGTCCAATCCCCCTTGGCATCCCACCACAGGCCGACAAGCGCGAGCTTGAGTTCCGCAGGCGGTTTGGCTGCGGTGAGCGATTGACGAAAATCGTCCACGGTCATGTTGAGTACTCCGTGACGCAATGCCAGGATGCCATGATCCGCTCGGCCCACTGTACGCTTGGCGACCATGGACTCGGTTCTCAGTGTCCTGATGTCTTCGCGAACTGACGGGACTCAACGGCGAAGGTTTCCAATCTTATACAATATTCCCCGCTGTTAATCTTGAGGGGGCAACAATGTCAAATCTAACCAATGCGCTTCAGGAGCTTCGAGAAGAGCGCAAGCAAGCGCAGGCACATGTAGAGAAGTTGGATCAAGCAATTTCCGTGATTGAGTCTTTAAACGGTTCAGGAGTATCTCGCCAAGCAACCCACCCGACCCGAATAATATCGGCAGCTTCGCGGCGGAAAATGGCGCAGGCACAAAAGGCGAGATGGGCGAATGCTCGGAAGGAATCGCAGCCAGCGAAGGCAGCGACGGGCTCAGCCCACAGGAAAGGTCATACGATGTCGGCATCAGCCCGTAGGAAGATCGCGGCGGCGCAGCGGGCAAGGTGGGCGAAGGTCCGTGCGAAGAAAGCGGCGTAGACCTAAGGAGCCTGCTGCGAGTATGCGGCGGGCGTTCCTGTTTTCCGCATCCAGCCTTGAGAGCCATCTGACGAATTACACAGATCGCCCTGTGTTAGCTGACGGCACCGCAGGAGCGGGAGGAATCCTCGAAATGTCAATGCCGTTCTCTTTGCAGTATCGTTCCACTATTGGATACCACTGAGCATCGATGGCATCGACCTGTTTGAAGGCAGTTTCGTGAGATAACACTCTTCCGATGATTTCCTGTTCGCTGAATAATACTATCGGATTGAATGTCTCCTGTGAGTCTGCGTTGAAGAACAGACTGAAACTGCGACTTTCGTTCTCCTCGAACCTCCTCGTCAGTTCGACTACATAAGAAAGCCCGCCAAACAGGGTCTCCGTGTAGAGCCGACTCAGTTCATTGTTCAGGTTCCTGAAGACTTTCGGCCGAATAGAGTCTTTCAATCGCCGTGGATAATATGCTCCGTCTGCCGCCTCCCACTCGACATCGTTGTCCTCAGACGCCGATTGCTCTTCAAGGGTCCCGCCACGCGTTTGGCATCGACAATCAACTATCAGAAAAACATCCCCGGAGACTGTGTACGGAATCTCTCCGCGAGATGACATGGCCCACGGCCATTAGGTTTATCCCGGATTACTTCTAGCTTTTGGTTTTCGGCTAATGAGGCCACAGTTCTTGCAGAGCAACCGCCCCTTAGAAACATCGGTCATTAAATGGAAATTCTCATCTACCACACAATAGGGACAACGAATTTCTTTTTGTGTTCTCCACTGCGCGCCTTCACTGTGAAAGTGTAGGATTCGACACGGTGGTCTACTGTTCGATGTCAAACACAGTAGGGCTGCCGAGACTCTGACGGCACTCAACGCCGGGAAAAAGCAAGGTCCCGGTAAGCGTCAACAAGAGCATAGAGCAGATTTTCTTGCGAGGACGTGCGGCCATTTCGAACCCTCCGGTCAGATGCTCTACTTGCCCGGTACGACAATTGCTTATCCGGGCCCCGTAGTGCACGGCAGGCCCGTGCACGAACCTTTCGACGTCTCGTTCAACGTTGCGCAAGATGGAGTTTGCTGGACTGATGAGGTGCTTCACGCCGATTTTTTCTCCCCAGCTTTGCCAGACCACAGCGGGGCGACGAATGGGCTTTTCGTGACTAATTATCATCCTGCCAAGGTAATTGGGTGCTCAGATGCGCTCTTCGGGACTTCCTTGACCGGCAATTTCTCATAGGCGGCCTCAAGAAGTTCCGCGTTTACCTCCGCCCCGATCAAAATGGCGGCACTGCTCAGATAAAACCACAGCAACAAGCCCGCAACGGCACCCAGTGTTTCGTAACTCTTGCTCAGGTTCCCAACATGCTGTAGGTAAAACCCAAGCCCATACGAGGCTGCTATCCACGCCGTGACCGCCACGATTGAACCCGGCACCGTGCGCCAGAACTTTCGCTGCTCAACATTCGGAGCTAAATAGTAGACGATTTCGATAGCGAGGACCGAAAAGCATATCGCTAGAACCCATCGAAAATAGAACCAGGACTGCGTGAACAGCGGGTCTAAACCGATCCGGTGCGCCACTCGAATCGCAAAGATCGGACCGAAAAACATCGCGGTCAAAACGATGGCTACCATTATCCCGAGCGCGAACGTAAGGCCAATAGCGAGCAGCCGTGTATGCCAGAACGGCCGTCCCTCCTTGACTCCGTATGCGACGTTGAGCGCCTCGATCAGGGTGGCCGAGGCCCCCGATGCCGTCCAGATCGTGCCCACGATTCCGAACGATAAAAAACCCGAGTCCCGAGTGGCCATTAGGTCCGAAAATACCCTTCTGACTAGAGTCATTGATTCGGCTGGAATGAAGTACGACATCCACAGCAGTACCTGATCGAACAAGTGGGGAATGGGAATGTACGCCAAAGCACTCGCAAGCAGAATGAGCAGCGGCAGCAAGGCCAGAAAGTAGTAATAAGCGAGGCTTCCTGAGAATGCGAGGAGATGTTTGCGATCTACCTCGCGCACGGCCTTGCCTATCGCTTGTGAGAAGCCTCGGAGACTCATGTGCTCAATCTTAACCCCTTTCAGATGACATTCTCGACTGTTGTGAATGAGGCATGTTCACGGGCCAAAATACCGATTCGTACCTCGTTCGCCATCTAGCTGGTGACTGGGGAGACGTAGACGAGCACGACCGCCGCGAAAACGAACTCTCCCTCCAACACTGCTGGCGGATTCTGTCGGCCTATCGAATGAGTAATGGCACCCGGTTCTGGATCATCACGGAAGCAGACCGGAGCGTAACTGCGGTTCTGCTGCCAGAGGAATATTGAGATGACCGCACCCGATTTCTCGCCTGGGTCACTCCTACAACCACCCACTCTGCCGCTCAGATGCCGGGAGAGGCACGATCGTCGTCGGTGGG
>JADGNP010000383.1 GCA_017883425.1 Candidatus Sulfotelmatobacter sp.
GAAGGGCACGGCTTCAGCCGTGCCGCCAGGAGCTGCAACGGGTTTCGGCTTTAGCCGCTGAGGGTGCACACTCTACACCATCGCGAGAACTGCTCTAGCGCTGCTCAACGTAGGGGCCGAAAAATCGGACGCGGTCCACGTCCTTGATGCCCGCACCACCGTGGAAGAGCGGGCCTTCCAGGCCCGCGTAAGCGTCCCGAAGTCGATTCGGGCTTCAGCCCCTGTGGTAGCTTTTTCTAGCCCACACGCAGGTACGTCGAATACTCTTCCTCCCCAATCGCCGTAAATGGAAGCATCCTGACTGCGCCACTCGCCGTCTCGACCTGCCAGCTCTGCGCGCCAGCTTTCTTCGCCGCCAGCAACTGCGCCCGCGTCACTTTAGGCTCCGCGTCTGTGATGGCAAACAGCACAATCGGCCCCACCATCAGCGCCACCGTGTCCGCATGCTGCGGATCAATCGCTTCCAGCCGCGTCCTCATCGGAAGCTCAACGTCAATGCGGTCTCCGTTCTTCCAGTGCTGCTGCACCCGTGCGAAGCTCCCAGCCTGTGCCGTCTCACGTTTGCCGTTTGCCGATACCGATGCTCCCTCGGCCCACGCCGGAATCCTCAGATTCACCGCAAACTCCGTCGCCCGCGCCACCTTCACCTCAAACTGCACGTGCGCATCGTAGGGATATTCGCTCTTCTGCGTCAGCGCAACCTGCGCCCCGCCCTGCGTCCATCGTAGCGTCGAAGGGATATAGAGATTTACGTACACCCCGCCCGCATCGCGAAAGTAGGTATTGATCCTGTAATCCGCGGCCACCTGCGGCAGAGTTCCCGAGCAGCATGGCCACCGGTGCGTCGAATAAACTTTGCGGCCCTTAAAGTTGTAGTCCGAGTAATAAAACGTCCGCCCGTCCGCTTCGAGCGGCTTCGCACCCAGAATGGTGTTGTACATCATGCGCTCCATGCTGTCGCCATAGCGCGGATCGCCCGTCACGCGCAGTAAGTAGCGGGTCAGCTTGAAGTGCGCATAAGAACCGCAGGGCGTTTCAAAGCCGCTGTGCGTCTTCGTGAGACTGTCGTAGACGTCGGCGCTGCCGGTTGCGCGCAAGGTCTCATCCGGCCCCCAGCCTCCCGTGGCAAAACTCTGCGCGGCCAGCATGTCGAACCCATTCTTCGCCGCCCGCAGATGCTTCTCGCTTCCCAGTGTCAGATAGGCCTGCATCGCGGAAGAAAGAGAATTCACGTGGCTGTACGCGTGCCTCCCCGCCAAATCGTTTTGCCCCGCCGCCAGCCGGTCGAAAAATGGTTCATTCAGATATTGCACGCCCAGCGCACGATACCGCTCTCCCGCGCCGCGCTGGTACGCCAGAAAGAGATTCTCCGGCATGGTGTACGACTCATCCCAGGTATAAGACTCGTCTTTCCCCGGCCGCCAGCTCTGTCCATGCTCAATCGCCTTCTTCGGCAGATGCGGTAACGCGGCGTCCGTCGTTTTCTGCAGGATCGACCTGGCGTCGGGATCGCCCGCGAACTTGTGCGCATCAATCAGCCCGCACACCAGCTTGTCGTAGCAGTAGGCAGGGAAGCGATTGTTTTCGTAAAACTGCCCGTCGATGGTCTGTGCGTAAAGCCGGTTCAGGCGCAGCACTTTGGCGCGCGCGGCCTGCGATCCCGTGATCGCATGCACCCGCGCCAGCGCCGACACCCACTGCCCAAACGTCGCCGACGGCGCGAAGCCCGCGTCAAACGTATGCCAGTCGTAGTTGGGATCGTACCGGTACCATCCGCCCAGATCCTCGCCCGGTGCGGCCTGTCCTACCATCTGCCGAAATGGTTTGAGCAGGCTGTCCTCGCTCAGATCCATGAGCACGGCATGCGTCTGCTGCAGTTGTTGCTCGTGCAGGGCGCTATGCAGCGCGACGTCGCCATAGCTGAACTCTTCGAGCGGAGTTTGAATTGGATTGGATGAGCCCGAACGAGGGCGAAGCGCCCAAGCAGAATTCCGCCAGCCAGGAATTACACTCGCGGCGGATGCCAGCGTAATCGACTGCAAGAATCTTCTGCGGGAGACTGCGTGCGAGGGAGACATTCTTGCTCCCAACCTTCGGGTGAATCTATTGCGAGCCGGCGGGAGACCGATCGGATGCCCCATTTCTCGCGCTTTTTGCGCGAGAAGTGGAGAAGTGCTACCGCTGGTTCTCCCCTTCTTTGAACATGTACTTGATCGCGGGCTTGTAGATCATCAGATTCGGCTCGCCGTTCTCACGGTTCACCTTGACGCAATTCCGGTCGTACCATTCAATGATGCCGCGCACTTCCTCACCGTCGCGCAGCACGATCACCATCGGCGTCCGCGACTGCATCTGCTTCTGATAATAAAAATTCTCGGCGTTGGTCTGCTCCGGAGGCGCGGGTTTCTTGCCTACCCCGCCCCCCACCTGACGATCGCCACGATCCCCACGTTCTCCTCGGTCCATGCGTTCTCCACGCTCGTGCCGCTCCGGGCGCTCGCGTCGTTCCTGCGGCAGCGGAGCTGAGCTGTGGTTATTGTAATTCTCCGCGCGCGGCAGCGTGGGCCGAATCAGCTTGCGGTTGGCGAAGTTTTCCTTCTCGGTGATTTCGGCCGGTATGGGATCCATGGTTTCTTTCATCGTGGCGCTACCTCGGATACACGCATTCGCGCAAAGCACCACACCCGGGACCTATGAATGTAATCAACGAAGGCGTGAAATTTTACCTACCGTAACACAGGAAACTGCCTCTGACAATCCTTCCTTCGGGCCACGACCTGCAGTGTGCCAAAACTTGCACACTCCCTACAATATCGATTTGTTCCGCTAATTCGTGTTCGACAAGTCGGCGCCGCGGCGCTCTCGGCCGCTCCACGTGACAATCGCCACCAGACTGGCCACCAGCAGCACCGTCCACGCCAGCACAGGCGGAAAGCTGCCACCATAGCGGCTCTCGGCCAGCTTCGCCTGGATCACCGAATTGCGGGAAGAGAAAAAGTTGCCAATCTGGTAGGCAAACCCCGGGAGTGTGCCCCGCACTGCAGGCGGCGAAAGTTCGTTCAAATGCGCCGGAATCACTCCCCATGCGCCCTGCACCATGAACTGCATCAGGAACCCACCCAGCGCCAGCATCGGAACCGTGCGCGAATAAGCCCACAACGGAATGACCGGAATGGCCAGCAATGCCGCGATGACGATGGCCCGCCGCCTCCCGATTCGTTCCGACCACGTCCCGAAAACGATTCCACCCAAGAGCGCCCCGATGTTGTAAACGATGGCGATGAAGCTCACCGTCTTCGGCGTGAACTGCAGATTCTTCTGCAGGAATGTCGGGTAGAGGTCCTGCGTGCCGTGGCTGAAAGAATTGAACGCGAACATCAGCGCGACCAGAAAAATAAAAATACCGGCGTGCGAAAAAACATCTTTGCCCAGGTGGCTTTTTCCCGCGCGCGACACCCGCCCCTGCAGCCACGCCGGAGATTCGTCCACTTTGGTGCGAATGTAGATGACGAGAAATGCCGGCAGCGCGCCGATCACGAACATGCCGCGCCAGCCGACGAGAGGAAACAGCGTGCCGTAGACCAGAGCCGCCATGAGATATCCCACGACGTAGCCTTCCTGCAACAGGCCTGAGAAAAAGCCGCGTCCCTCGGCCGGCAGCGTTTCGAACGCCAACGCCGCGCCCACGCCCCATTCCCCGCCCATCGCAATCCCGAAGAACATGCGCATGATAAGGAAGACCTTCAAAGAAGGAGCGAAGGCCGAGGCCAGCTCAAACACCGAATAGGCGATGATGTCGACCATCAGCGTGGGACGCCGCCCGAACCGGTCCGCCATCAGCCCAAATAGAATTGCGCCCACCGGACGCATGGCCAGCGTCAGAAAAATCGCCTCCGTGATCGCCGAAACCTTCGTCTGAAACTGTGTGGCGAGCGCGCTGACGCAGAACACCAGGATGAAGAAATCAAACGCGTCCAGCGACCAGCCCAGAAAGCAGGCAATGAACGTATTCCGCTGCACCCGAGTCAATCTGCGAAAATGCCCGACGAATTCCATAGGTTCGTTCTACATGATGCGGGAACTACACGATGCGGGAACTACACGACGCGGGAAGGGCACGACTTCCAGTCGTGCCACCAAGAGCGCCCGAGATTCGAGGGCTTTAGCCCCTGAGGCTCTCGCCGGCTCCCTGCAAAGTCCAGCGGATGCTAGCATATGTGTTTCAATCAACAATCAGAAATCAGCAATCATCAATTCTCGCCATGCCCGACCTCGACCTCCCGCAACGCCAGGCGCCCGACTCGCTCATGCTCACCGGCTTCTGGTATCGCGCTCTGCCCGCCGATCGCGTCCACCGCAACGAGTTATACAAGGCGACGCTGCTGGAGATTCCCCTCGTCATCGGCCGCGACCGCCTGGGGCAGCCCTTCGCCCTCCGCGACGCCTGCCCGCATCGCGGCATGCCGCTCAACTGCGGCCGTTTCGACGGAGAGAATCTCGAGTGCGGATACCACGGATGGAAGTTCGACGTCCACGATGGCCAGTGCCAACTGATCCCTTCTCTAACCGCCGATCAGAAGCTCAAAGTCGACCGCATCTACGCCGGCAGCTATCCCTGTGAAGAGCAAGACAGTTTTGTCTGGGTCTTCATCCCGGACCCAGCCCCGCCCGGCGCAGGATTCGCGCCGCCAGCCCAGGCTCCCGACGCCGCGCCGCAAATCGAAAAATTCAGCTCGAAGTACAAGCTCGCCTACCTGCAAGCCGAAATGCCCGTCAGCATCGATCACGGCATCATCGGCCTCATGGATCCCGCGCACGGTCCATTCGTCCACCAGGCATGGTGGTGGCGCACCCAGCACAGCATTCACGAAAAGAAGAAAAACTTCGAGCCCATTCCCAACGGCTTTCGCATGAGCGCGCACACGCCCAGTTCCAACTCCGCGCCCTACAAGCTGCTACGCCTCTACGCCGACGCGGATTCCATCACCACCACCATCGATTTCGTTCTCCCCAACCTTCGCACCGAAACCATTCGTGCCGGAAAATACTGGTTCTCCAGCCTGACGACGGTCACCCCGATTACCCGCAATCATTGCCGCATCGATGTGGTCGCCGCGTGGAATCTGTTCCGCTGGGTCCCCTTCGTCCCCGGCCTCCTGAAATTCGTCTTCGCGAAATTCGTCGAGCAAGACCGCCGCACCATGGAACTGCAGGCCGAGGGCCTGAAACACAACCCGCACCTGATGCTGATTGACGACGCCGATCGCCCCGCGAAGTGGTACTTCCAGCTGAAGGCCGCGCATCTCGAAGCCAAGCGCACCGGCAGCACGATGAAGCATCCGATGTCAGGCCCAGTCACATTAAAGTGGAGGAGTTGAAGCCAATGTGGCGCGGGCGCCCCCGCCCGCGCAACTGTTGCCAGAAGAGTTAAAGCCAGAGGCCCATGAAAATCACCATGATCGGCCACAGCACGGTGCTGATCGAAGCCGCGGGCACCTAAAGACCCAAGACCCCAAGACCTACTCCGCCACCAGCCAATCCATCGCCTCTTTCCGCGTCTTGAAGGTGGTCAGATCGCG
>JADGNP010000384.1 GCA_017883425.1 Candidatus Sulfotelmatobacter sp.
GAAACATTGCCGAGCTTCGCTCGGCGGACAGCCGAGGGCGGCTGTCCCCACATAAATCTTGCCAACAAAAATCTTCTCAAAAACAACATTCCTACAGCACGCGCAACTCGTTTCGCAGCTTATCCACCAGTTTCTTCGCAATCTCCCCCGCCGACCCTTCGATGTGCTCCGTCTTCTTCGTCTTCAGCGGCACATACAAACGCTCAATTTTCTGCAGATTCTCGCCGATCGACGACTGCACCTCCGCCAGCGCCACCTTCCGGAGCGGCTTGTTCTTCGCCTGCTTGATGCCGATCAGCGTGGCATAGCGCAGCTTGTTGATGCCCGACTGAATGGTCAGCACCGCCGGCGTCGGCATGTCGACGAACTGGAAGTACCCGGCCTCGAGTTCGCGCTTCACCCGGATCCCGCCCTCGGTCTTCTCGATCTGCATGATGATGGTCGCATGCGGCAATCCCAGCAACTCGGCCAGGATCACGCCGGTTTGCGCGTAGCCGTAGTCGTCGGATTGCAGTCCGGTGAAGATGAGGTCAAACTTTTCGTCCTTGATGGCCGCCGCGAAGGCCTTCGCAGTGTTGAACGCGTCGAGTCCCACGAACTTGTCGTCCTCCAGATGAATCGCGCGGTCCGCGCCCTTGGCCAGGGCCTCGCGCAGCACCTGCTGGGCACGGGCCGGGCCGCTGGTAATCACCACCACTTCTCCGGTGTGCTTTTCCTTCTGGCGCAGCGCCTCTTCCAGCGCGAAAGCGTCCGGTTCGTTGACCTCGTACGACACATCTTCGCGGATCCACGACCCGCTTTCGTTGAGCTTGAGCGGTGCGTCTTTCTGCGGCACCTGCTTCATGCAAACCAGGATTTTCAAGAATGACTCCTTGCCCCTATGGCATTCGGGATGCCCCGGGAAAACCTGTAAGTATAAATGACTTCGCAGAGGAAATGTCGTCCCTCGCCCCCTGATGTGATCCCAATCACAGACTGTTGCAGTTCCCTCCGTCAGCATGACCGAGAGGCCTTATGCCCGACGACAACTTTTCTGCCATGCGGCAGAGCATTATTGACGGCGCGCCCGACACTGCGAGTGGACTGGCGCAGCAGGCGGTTTCCGCCGGCATCGCCCCCATCGACGCCATCAACCACGGATACGTCCCTGGCATGCATGACGTGGGCGAGCAATTTGCCAAAGGCCAGATGTATCTCCCCGACATGATGGCCTCCGCGGAGGCCATGCGCGCCGCCATGGCCGTACTTGAACCCGAACTGAAAAGACTGGGCACGGAACGTCCCATGGCCGGCGTAGTCGTCCTGGGCACGACTAAGGGAGACATCCATGAGATTGGCAAGATCCTCGTCGGAACGCTGCTCACGGCACATGGCTTCCGCGTACACGATCTGGGAGTCGACGTCGCAGGCGAGAAGTTCGCCGCCAAGGCGCAGGAACTCCATGCCGACATCGTCGGCGTGTCGGCGCTCCTGACCACGACCATGCGCAACCAGAAAGGCGTCGTCGAAGCGATCGAGAAAGCAGGCCTGCGCTCACAGGTGAAAATCATGGTCGGAGGCGCTCCCGTGACGCGGCGCTGGGCAGAAGAGATCGGCGCCGACGGCTACGCTAAGGATGCCATGACCGCGGTCGTCCTGGCTCGAGAGTTAATGGCCCAGAAAACCCAGATCCCCGCGACGCAGCAAACATGAGAGCCGACCGTATCGGGAAGGGCACGGCTTCCAGCCGTGCCACTTAAAGCAACAAAGAACGCGGGCTTCAGCCCCTGAGGGGCCTTGCCGAAAGAGACGCTTATGAGACCGAAACTCCAACTGCTCGACAAGCCGCTCATCGAACGCATGCTCGACGAGGCCTTCCAACTCATCGAAGATCCGGGCGTTCGGGTCGCGCCCTATGTGGTCGACCTGCTGCGCGCCGCAGGCATTACCGTAAAAGATGGCGTGGCGCACATCCCTGAGGCCCTGGCGCGCCGGCTGCTCGATCTCGCCCCCCGCGGATTTTGCCTGTACGACCGCGGCGGCAAGCCGGCGGTGCGCTATGGAGGCGACGACGTACAGTTCGATCCCGGCTCCTCGTGCCTGAACATCCTCGATCCCGAAACCCAGCAGGCGCGCCCCGCCCTGTCGGCTGATCTCGTCCGACTGGTGCAGGTGGCCGAAATGCTGCCGCAGTTTGCCGCGCAATCCACCGCCATGGTGTGCAATGACGTCCCCCAGGAAATCGGCGACTGGTACCGCCTTCTGCTCGTGCTGTGGTATTCGGAAAAGCCCGTCGTCACCGGAGCCTTTTCCGCCTCCAGCCTGCACACCCTGATCGAGTTGCTCGCCATCGAGAGTGGAGGCCGCGAAGCGCTTCGCCAGCATCCCCGGGCCATCTTCGATGTGTGTCCGTCGCCGCCGCTGAACTGGTCGGAATTCGCCTCACAGAATCTCGTCGACCTGGCGCGCGCGGGAGTGCCCGCGGAAATCGTCAGCATGCCGCTGGCAGGCGCGACCGCCCCGGTGACCCTGGCAGGATCCGTGGTGCAGCACGCCGCCGAATGCATCAGCGGAATTACGATTCATCAGCTGGCTCAACCCGGAGCGCCCATCGTTTGGGGAGGCGCCCCCGCCATCTTCGACATGCGCACCGGCAAGACTCCCATGGGCGCGATCGAAACCGCCATGCTCGACGTAGCCTGCGCCGAGGTCGGAAAGTTCCTCGGCCTGCCCACGCACGCCTATATGGTCACCGGCGACGGCCGCGTGATCGACGCGCAAGTCGAAATGGAAAGCGGCATGTCGACCGTGCTCGGCGCGCTGGCCGGGATCAACATGATCTCCGGAGCCGGCATGCTCGATTTTCTAGCCTGTCACAGCATCGAAAAACTGGTGATTGATGCCGAGGCCATCGCCTCGGCGCAGCGTCTGATCGCGGGCATCGATGCCCGCACCGAGTCGCTGGCTCTAGCCATGTTCGCGCAGACGGGATTGCAAGGGGACTTCCTGAAATTGAAAGAAACCCGCTCCCTCTTCCGCAAAGAGCAGCACTTCCCTTCCGCGGTGATCGATCGCGGCTTTCCTAACATGGACGGCACCACGCCTGACATTTTGCAGCGCGCCCGCCGGCGCGTGGACGAACTGCTCTCCGCCTACGAACGCCACCGCCTGGCGCCCGAGCGCGAACAGGAATTGATCACCTTCGCGCAACGCGAAGCCAAAGCATCCGGCCTCGATGGCTTACCCGAAATTCTCCGCCCCGCGTACGCCCACGATCAGGGCTGATCTAGCGTGGTTACAAATTGTTTTTGGGAAGGGCACGGCTTCAGCCGTGCCATCAAAGCTTTCCAACGATGCAGGCTTTAGCCCCTGAGGGATGGGTCCCTAACGTTTCAATCGCTTGGGAGCTCTGCCCAGTATTTCCGGCTTAAACAAAGCGCTGAGGATGATTACCAACCCGAACAGAATCGCGAGGGGCGCGAAAACCAACTCCCCGAACCAGTTCTTGTAGTGCAGATCTCCCTGCCACAAGATCGCGCCAAGGCCCCACCCGAAAACAGCCGTGCCTGCCAGGACAGCGACGATCCGAACAAGCGGACTCTTTGGGCCGGTACTGAACATCGGACGAGCCCTACTCGGTGATCACTGTCGACTGGCCGGAAATATCGAACCGCTTGCGGCAGCGCAGGTTCTTGCAGGCCATCATGTCGTCCTTGCGCACCATGTACGATCGGAATTTGGCAAAGCGGGCGCGGTCGCGCTCGTCGGCGCGGCCGGAAAGCTGGCTTTTCTTGGTGCGCACCACCCAGGTCACTTCATACTCCGCCGCCTGGTGGCAGTGGGGACAATTCAGCGAAGCCGGTTTCTTCTCCTGCTTCTCGTCAAAAAAATCGCGCTCTTCCATAAGGTTCGGAGTCGGATTCCCAAGCGTTGGGTTCCCGACCAAGTATGGATTATTGCACATTTCCCGGGGTGCCCGACTCCGAAACCCCGGCCACGCAGCGCTCAGGGTACACTCGCTCCAAGCCTTCGGGCAGCAGATGGAAGATTCGCATGGCCAGAAAGAAAAAAGTGAAGCGCTTTCGAGCCGTCACCGCGGTCAAGGAATTAGCCCGCGAGCGCGTCGGCGCGCCCCCTGCGGGACAGATCGTGGTCGAGAAAAAAAAGAAGCCGGAGAAGCACAAGCCCACGCTGGGCAAGCTGCTGGGAGAAGGAGAGTAACGCCCAAGATCTAGGGCTGGTTTCACATTAGGTTCTGGGAAGGGCCCGGCTTCAGCCGTGCCGCTCAGGACCGCTACAAATGTGGGCTTTTGCCCCTGAGGAGTCGCTTTCCAACAACATCTATAAAACCAGTTCTAGTTGAAAGTCGCCGTCACGGTGCGGTTTCCCGTCAGCGTGAGCGTACAAGGGTTGATGTTTGTAGCTGAGTCGCATCCCGCCCAGCTTCCAAATACCGACGTGCCTACAGGGGACGCCGTCAACGTTAGAGCGGTACCGCTTGCAAACTGAAAGAGGCACGGCGTCGGGGTGGCGCAGCTTAGAGCCTCCGGAGAATCCGTCACTGTGCCTGTGCCGTTTCCCGCAAAGGTCAGAGTCAGAACCGGGGAGCCCGAGCCGCCGCTGCCGGAGCTCGTAAAGCAAACCACGTTCCCAGTCATGTACCCCGTGACGATCGCTCCCGACGAAGACAACCCTCCCGCACTACTGTTGGTCGTGACGGTGGCCGAAACCAGAGATCCTCCGCAGGTGATTCCAGTAACGGTCAGAAGGCCGCTAGAATCGACCGTCATCATTTGAGTGTCATTCGAGGCCCACGTTACCTGGCCGGTAATATCCTTGGTCACCGGCGGATGGATGTAGGTACCCAGCGCCCTGAGCTGCACGGTCAACCCGGCATCGTCGACCACGCGAATATTCGAGGCACCAAAAGTCTCGGACACAGGCTGGACCTGGATCGACACCAGTTCCTGGCTGCGTCCGCAACTGTTCACACCGAACAGCAGACCCGCAACGGCGAGTAGGACCACGATGCTCAACCACTTCCCGTTCATGGACGACTCCTGGGTTCTCTAAACCGGGACCACGCGCATCCGGCGGGGGAATGGGTCAATTTAGTCAATGGCGGGGTAAAAAGCAATAGCCGTTAGCGCGACCGCATCACCCTTGAACCGCCTCCGCCACGACCTTCACGAAGTCCTTCACATCTTCCTCAGTGGTATCAAACGAGCACATCCAGCGCACGATGCACTCTTCTTCGATCCACGGATAGAAGAAATAGCGCTCTTTAATCTTCGCGATCGCGTGCCGCGGAATCTGCGCGAACACGCCGTTGGCCTCGACCTTCCACACCACCCGAACCTGCGGAATCTTCCGCACTTCGGCTTCGAGCACTCGCGCCATGCGGTTGGCGTGCTCGGCGCTGCGCTGCCACAAACCGTTGGTCAGCAGCGCCTCGAATTGCGCTGCGATGAAGCGCATCTTCGAAGCTAGTTGCATCCCCTGCTTGCGCAGGTATAGAAAATCCGCACTGAGCCCGCGAGTAAAGAAGACGACCGCTTCCCCGCCCATGATTCCATTCTTCGTGCCG
>JADGNP010000385.1 GCA_017883425.1 Candidatus Sulfotelmatobacter sp.
ACGAAACCTCCAGGAGGAATGAATATCTTAGCAGGCCAGGAGACAGGCGACAGGCGAAGGTCTAGCGTCCATGGGCAGCGCACCCAGGCAGAAGCCCTTTTAATTCCTTCTGTGTACAATGTTCTTCTGCTCCCCTCCCGGTTCTGGACGTTACTCCGGCAGCCATGACGCCATTGGAAATCGCTGTGGACGCCGGTGCATGACGTGCCCCTGGTGCTGAGCCAGGCAGTCGTGAGGGAACACGCAGGACGGAAAGGAAAATGACGTGGTCGTTCTGGTCATCGGTGGTGCGGGATACATTGGCAGTCATGCCGCCCGGGCCCTGAAGCGCGCGGGGCATGAAGTCATCGTTTTCGACAATCTCAGCACCGGCTATGAATTCCTGGCCGCGGGGTTTGAACTGGTCAAGGGTGACGTGCTGGATTCCGCCGCGCTGGCGCGAGTGCTGCCGCGGGCCGATGCCATCATGCATTTCGCGGCCCATGCGTATGTCGGCGAGTCAGTGACCAATCCGAGAAAGTATTTCCGTAACAATGTCGAGGGCGGGCTTTCTCTGCTGAACGCGGCGCTCGACGCGGGAGTAAAGAAGATCATTTTTTCTTCGACCTGCGCCGTGTATGGAGAGCCAGCGAAAGTTCCGATCGAGGAGAACACGCCGCGCCAGCCGGTGAATCCCTACGGCGTGACGAAGCTGTTCTTTGAGCAGGCGCTCGAAGCGTATGACCGGGCCTACGGTTTTCGCTTCGCCAGCCTGCGCTATTTCAACGCCGCGGGCGCGGATGACAGCGGGGAAATCGGCGAGTTGCACGAACCGGAGACCCATTTGATTCCGCTGGCGCTGCGCGCGGCCGCGGGCCTTGGTCCCGAGTTGCACGTGTTTGGAACGGATTATCCGACGCCCGATGGAACGTGCGTGCGCGACTACATCCACGTGAACGATCTGGCGAGCGCGCATTTGAAGGCGCTGGACTACCTGGCGGCGGGGAAGGAAAGCTTTGCCGTGAACGTTGGAACGGGGACCGGAGCCTCCGTGCAGGAAGTGATCTCGGCTGTCGAGGAAGTGACGGGAAAGCGTGTACCGCGCAAGATGGTTCCGCGGCGCCCAGGAGATCCTCCAACGCTGGTGGCGAATCCGGCGAAAGCGCAGGCGCTGCTGCAGTGGAAGGCGACGCGCGGGCTGCGCGACGTGGTTTCGACTGCATGGAATTGGATGGAGCGCCGGGGTAAAGCGAAATGCGTTTAACCACAGAGGACACAGAGAGGCACGGAGGAACTCTTCGGCCCTGTAGCTTCCTCTGTGTACTCTGTGGTTAAGACTTGTGTTTGAAGTTCTGAGGAAAATTATGGGAAATCATCTGGCAGGGAAGAAAGTGGCGTTCCTGGGTGCGGGCAAGATGGGCGGCATCATTCTGCAGGCATTGCTGAAGAACGGCCTGCTCTCCACGAAGTCAACCTGTGCAACCGTGGCGCATGAAGAGCGCGCCAAGGCGCTGGCCGCGAAGCTGAAAGTGAAAGTCGGGACCAACAACGTGGTAGCCGTCAAGGGCGCCGACATTATTGTGATCGGAGTGAAGCCGCAGGTGGTCGAGGACGTGGTGCGCGAGATCAGCGCTCACATCACCTCGAAGCAGGTGATTGTGTCGGTGGCGGCATCGGTGCCGACCTCCATGATCGAAAGAAACCTGCCCCCGAATGTTCCGGTGATCCGTGCCATGCCCAATACGCCGTGCCTGCTGGGAGTCGGCATGACCGCGATCTGCAAAGGCAAGCATGCCAGCGCGGAAGACGTGGCCATGACCTGCCACATGTTTGATGTGGTGGGGAGGACGGTCGTGGTCGACGAGAAACACATGGACGCAGTGACGGCGCTTTCTGCCAGCGGCCCGGCTTACATCTACATCATTCTTGAATCGCTGGCGGAGGCGGGGGTGAAGGTGGGATTGCCGCGTGATATCGCGACGCTTTTGGCGGCGCAGACCACGATGGGGGCGGCCCGGGTCGTGCTCGAGACGGGCGACCATCCGGCACTGCTCAAGGACGCAGTGACTACGCCGGCAGGCTGCACCATCGACGCGATCATGGAACTCGAGGAAGGGAAGTTACGCGTCACGCTGATCAAAGCGGTGGTAAAGGCGGCGCAGCGCGCCAAGGAACTGGCCTACGGATAGCGGATTCGAGTCACTGGTTCGAATCTATTACCGAATCGTTCGCAGAACTCACCACTTCGCCTCGACTGAAGCAAGCGGAGATTTTTCCGCCCCTCACAGATTTCATCGTGCCAGATTCGTCCGCGCAAAACGTTTTCGTGCCGGCGTCTGAGTCGACGGGTACGGCTGTGATTTGATACTTCGATGCTGGGGATCCTTCGCAGCCTGTGAGCGCGAAGCGGTACCCGCTCCATTCACTGCTCCCCTGGCCGGGATCGTAGTACACCTGGGGTTCCTCAGGATTGTCATCTGACGAATTGTCATCCGGTTCCTGTGTGAAAAGAGCCGGCAACGCGCAGGTGTAGCCGCGGTCAGGATGCTTCGCGGCGTAGCCGGTCTCGGCGGTGGCAATGCTGTTGATACGCATCTGGGCCGCCGACTCGTAGGCTTCTTGTTGTTGCTGGCGCAATCCGCGGAGATAATCCGGATCGATCAATGGCACGCGCTCCAACGCGGTGACTTCGATCAGCCGCCAGATGTCTTCTTCCTGCTTCAAGACGAAAATCAATCGAGGTATGACGGAGATCCATTGCGGTCGTCCGTCGTGATAGAAGTGGACCGAGAGTTCAATCTCGTCGGTTTCACCGGCCAGGCTGTCGTGTTCGACGGCCACTTCGATTTTGTCGGCGCCCTGACTTTGTTCGCTGATCAGTATCGCTGGGCCGGCGTCGAAGGTCTCCATGCGCTCCCCACGCAAAACCATTTGGCGGCCGAAGGTGGAGATGCGAAATACTGTGGATGCGTATGGCTCGTCCCCGTTGTGCGGCAGGAGTTTGCGTGCAGCGTCGGGGAGGTGTTTGGAGAACGCGTCGGTCCCATTGCCCAAAAACATTTCGATCAATGCCTGGCGGGCAGTCTGGGGTGGTGGCGTCTGAGTCTGAGCGCGCAGCGAGAGACTCGCCCCGATTGCCGCGAAGAGCATAATCAAGCTGGTGCGCATTTGTAGCGTCCTCCGGGGCTCGCTTTCTGGCCGCTCTGTTCTCACTTCACTGTGCTTAAGACTCCGGAGGCCGGACCGAAGTTCCCGGTTCAATCGAACCTCCAGCCGGTCGCTCTTTTGCGGAGTTCTTCGCTTGTGGTTAAATCTTGGCAACCATGAAGTTGCTAATCGTTGTGCATCACCGGTTTGCCCTGTGGAACGTGCCGCCGTGGTTTGGCGAACGATTGTCTCAGGAGTTTCCTCAACTGCAGATCGCGCAACGCACCAGTTACGACGGCATCGAGGAAGACCTGCGCAACGCGGAAATCATCTTCACGATCTCGCTGCGGCCGGAGCAATTTGCCGCGACGCGAAACCTGCGCTGGATCCACGCGCCCACGGCGGCCGTGCATCAACTGCTGTTTCCAGAACTGGTGAACAGCGACGTAGTGGTCACGAATTCAAGGGAAGTGCACGGCCCAGTGGTCGCCGAACATGTGATGGCTTTGATCTTCGCGCTGGCCAAGAAGATTCCGCAAGCTGCAGTGTTCCAGCAGAAGCACGTGTGGGGCCAGGAGGCGATCTGGAAAGACGGAGCACATCCGCGCGAAATTGCCGGCGCGACCCTGGGCCTGATTGGTGTGGGGAGTATTGGACGCCGAGTCGCGCAAATGGCGTCGACGCTGGGCATGCGCGTGATCGCGGTACGCGAGCATGTGGGGAAGGGAAGCCCCGAGGGCGTGGAGGCTGTCTTCCCGCCGTCGGCGCTCGACGAAATGCTGAAACAGTCCGATTACGTCGTGCTGGCCGCGCCGCTGATTGCAGCGACGCACGGGCTGATCAATGTCGATCGCCTGGCCGTGATGAAACCCGAAGCTTGCCTGATTAATGTTGGACGAGGGGCACAGGTGGACGAGGCCGCGCTGGTCGAGGCCCTTCGCTCGCGACGCATTGCGGGGGCGGCGCTCGACGTGTTTGAGCGGGAACCGTTACCGGCAGATTCACCCCTGTGGAGCGTCCAGAACCTGCTGATTACGCCGCATACCGCGGGGCTCACCGAGAAGCTCTGGCACCGGCACTATGATTTGTTCTCCGACAATCTCCGCCGCTACCTGGCGGGACAGCCGTTGCGCTTTGCAGTGGACAAACAGAAGGGATATTGAGCGTCCGGCTTCGTGCTACAGTTTTGCTGGGCGGCATGGTCGTCGCAGATTTACTTTGGCAATTCACTAGAACCGACTCTCATGGAACAGCGGCTCATCCTGATCAATTTGCTGGTCAAGCTGGGCATAGCTGCGGCTGTGTCCAGCAGTTTGGTGCGCTCCAAGGAATTCAAGCGTCTTTTGTTTCGCGAAGAGCGCACCTTCCGGCAGAAAGTGTACCTGGTTCTCTGGTTCGGCCTGCCCATCATGCTTGGGGTCTGGATCCGAATTTCCCAGAAGAGTTTTCAAGCAAGCGACATGAGCTTCGAAACAGCGCTGCTGCTGGGAGTGATCGGCGGACGTTGGGCCGGATCGCTGGGCGGCGTCCTGATGGCAATACCCGCCTTGCTGCATGGTGAGTGGGCCGCGATGCCCTTCGACGTGCTTTCTGGTTTTCTCGCGGGCCAATGGCGCACGATGGCTGTCGACAAGGATGACATCTGGTCGTTCTCGCCGTTCATCGATCAAAGCATCTTTCGCTTGATTAAGCGCAATCTGCCGCGACCCCGCTTGTTCGACTGGCAGATCATGTTTTTCTGGACCGTGATTGGCTTGCGCTTTCTGCAAACGGAATTGGCGCAACACTTCCCGCACTGGATTTTCAGCATTGAGACCGACAACTACTGGGTATATAGCGCAATCTACGCCGCGTCGGTGACCGCGATCGGAATCGAGTTGAAGATTTTTAACAGCGTCCGTATTCAGATCAAGCTGGAAGAACAGGAACGCCTTCTGCTGCACGCGCGTATGGAGGCACTGCAGAACCAGATCAATCCGCACTTCTTGTTCAACACCCTGAACTCGATCTCGTCGCTGGTGCGGTTCGACCCGGACATGGCGCGGGACGTGATCTTCAAGCTGGCGACGATCTTGCGGCGCCTGCTCAACAGTAGCGAGGCCTTTGCGCCGCTACGGGAAGAATTCGAATTCATCGACAACTACCTCGACATCGAGGTGGTACGGTTTGGGCGGGACAAACTTCGCGTGGTCAAGGAACTCGACCCCGCTTCGCTCGACGTGGTCGTTCCCAGCATGCTGCTGCAGCCCCTGGTCGAGAACTCCATCAAGCACGGGCTGGGGCCGAAGGTCGAAGGTGGCAGCATCTACCTGCGCAGCCGCGTCGTCAACTCGCGTCTCATCATTGAAGTCGAGGACGACGGCGTCGGGATGGGCGGAGCGCAACTGGAAGAAAGCAGCAGTTGGCCGGGGATGGGTAT